>JAQCAO010000046.1 GCA_027731885.1 Actinomycetota bacterium
TCTCGTGCCTTGATTGCTACCGCGGCAGCTAAATTTCCCCCAGCGCTATCTCCGCCAACACCTATCCGATTTACATCAATTCCGATTTCTTCTCCATGTGCTTTGGCCCATATCAACGCTGCATAACAATCATCAAAGGGGATTGGAAATGGGTGCTCTGGAGCCTTCTGATAATTAACGCTGATAATTACCGAGCCACTTTGATTTGCGAGGCGATGTAAAGCAGCATCATATAAATCTAGGAAGTTTAAAACCCACCCTCCACCGTGGAAGTAGACCAAGGCGGGGGCGTTCTGATCGCTATTTGGACGGTAGATACGAATAGGAAGATCGGCAGTTGGACCAGGTATAAATCTATTGGTAACTGAATAGATCGGCTCTGGTTTACCAGCAAATGCGATCCAGCTTTGACTTAACTCTCGACTTACCGACACCGGTACTTCCCAGAATTCAGGCAGTCCCGCAGCTTTTTGATCTGCGAGTTGTTTGGCGATCTCTGGGGCAAGTGACATTTTTGTTCTCTTCCTATTTCCAGTTTTGAGTCTGATCACGCAAGGTGCGATAACGCAGTATTACATCTGGCGTTGGCGTAGCAAAGACCTTTTCAATCTTTCCTAAATCCCAAATTGGCGCGGTATCTGCGCCAAGTAAAGCCCAAGCTGCTTGGCGCGCTGCGCCATTTGCAACATATTCACCTGTGGGCGGAAGAAGAACTTCGCGACCGAAGAGAGCGGCGGCAATTTGCGCAACCGCAGGGTTCTTCGCTGCACCGCCAATCAAAATGATGCGCTTAACGTTTACTCCCAATTTCTCTAAGGCATCAACAGCATCGACCAAACCACAGAGCATTCCCTCAACCATAGCTCGGGCAATATCTGCCGGGTTTGAGTTATTTAAATTCATTCCAGTAAATACTCCAGTCGCGCTTGGACGATTGGGAGTACGTTCTCCTTCAAAATATGGAAGTAGCGTTAACCCATTAGCACCGGGCTTTGCTGACAAAGCTAGCGCTCCGACTTCATCGTGGGTCTTGCCAAGTATTCGGGTAGCCGCATCTAAGATCCGCGCGGCGTTAAGAGTGCAAACCAGAGGTAAGAAGTGACCTGTTGCATCTGCAAATCCGGCGACCGCGCCCGATGAGTCATGCGTTGGCATATCCGAGACAGCAAAGGCAGTTCCGCTAGTGCCAAGTGAGACAACGACATCACCAGATTGCGCTTGAATACCAAGGGCTGCAGCGGCGTTATCTCCTGCGCCTGCAGCGATCATCACTCCACTTGGTGTTGCGCCACCAAATTCTGCAGGGCTAATTATCTTCGGAAGGTTAATCTCACGATCAGATCTCAGCGCCAGCGCTAAAATATCGCGTCGATATGTAGACGTGGTTGGATCGAAGTAACCAGTACCAGATGCTTCGCTACGGTCAGAAAATAACTTACTAAAATCTTTTGCTTCGCCCGCATCTTGCTGCAGCTGCCACGATAACCAGTCATGGGGCAGAGCAACTCCAGCAACTTTCGCAGCGTTCTCCTTTTCAGAATCTGCTAACCAGCGCAACTTGGTAGCGGTAAAAGATGCAACCAACACTGAGCCAACTTGTTTTGCCATCTCTGTCGGCCCACCAATTTCAGCATTTAAAGCATCTGCAGCAGCAGCTGAGCGGGTGTCATTCCAGAGAAGTGCATCACGGATCACCGCACCCTTTTCATTTAAAGCAACCATGCCATGTTGTTGTCCACCGATTGAGATTGCTTGTACATCAGCTAATCCACCAGCGCCTTTAATCGCACTATCTAGCGCCGTTACCCAAAGGGCGGGGTTTACTTCAGTGCCATCAGGGTGGCTGGCGCGGCCTTCTCGCAACAACTCACCAGTAACGGCATCGCGAATTACCACCTTGCAAGATTGTGTTGACGAATCCACGCCCGCGATGAGTTTTCGATTAGCCATGGGGCAAGGCTAGACTGTGCCAGTCAACGTTGACTACTTTTCGATCCTTATCTCTTTAAGGTCCTAGATTTAACAACTTTTGAACTGGAGTTTTTCATGCGTATTGGCGTCCTTACAGGTGGCGGAGATTGCCCTGGTCTAAATGCAGTTATCCGTGCAGTAGTCCGTAAAGGTGTAAAGGAATATGGCCACGAGTTCGTTGGCTTCCGTGATGGCTGGAAAGGCCCGCTTGAGAATTACACAATGGAACTTACGCTCGAGACTACCCGCGGCATCCTGCCTCGTGGCGGAACCATTTTGGGTTCATCGCGCACCAACCCATTTAAAATTGAAAATGGAGTAGAACTCATAAAGCAGAACCTTGCCGATCAGGGCGTGGATGCACTTATCGCAATTGGTGGCGAAGATACTCTCGGCGTTGCCACAAAGTTGGATTCTCTCGGTGTAAAAGTTATCGGCGTCCCAAAGACAATCGATAACGACCTCAATAATACGGATTACACATTTGGTTTTGATACATCTGTAAATATTGCAATGGAAGCAATTGACCGGTTACATACAACTGCAGAATCACATCATCGGGCCCTTATTGTTGAAGTTATGGGCCGTCACGCGGGCTGGATTGCACTTCACTCTGGTCTCGCAGGTGGCGCAACTTGTATCTTGATTCCAGAAGTTAAATTCTCAGTTGATAAAGTCTGCGAATGGGTTGAGTCGCGCTTCAAGAGCAGCTATGCACCGATCATCGTTATTGCAGAAGGTGCGATCCCACAAGATGGCGACATGATTACCAAGGATTCAGAGTTAGATGCCTTCGGCCACGTAAAGCTCTCGGGCATCGGAGAATGGCTAGCCAAACAAATCGAAGCTAAGACTGGAAAAGAAGCGCGCACATCTGTGCTTGGCCATATCCAACGTGGAGGCACACCAACTGCATTTGACCGCGTTCTGGCTACCCGCTTTGGATTGCACGCGATTACTGCAGCATCTGAGGGCGACTGGGGAAAGATGGTTGCCCTTCACGGCACCGATATCGTTCGCGTTCCGCTCGCTAGCGCCACAGAGAAGTTAAAGACTGTTCCTTTAGAGCGCTACAAGGAGTCGGAGATCTTCTTCGGATAATTCTCGTCCGAGAAGGTCTCTGAACAAACTACTCTTATCCTATGAATACTTCATCCCCGAGTTCATTGGAGAACCTCTTCACCCCTGGTCTCGTTGCGGCGCAACAACCGCAATGGCCAGGTGGCGCCGCTGGTGAACCTGTAGCGAAGGCGGTCGCTGAGTTAAAGTCATTTCCACCGCTAGTTTTTGCCGGTGAATGCGATGACCTAAAAGCAAAAATCGCAGAAGCGGCAGCAGGTCGCGCCTTCTGGCTGCAAGGTGGAGATTGTGCAGAAACATTTGCTGCTGCTACTGCAGATTCAATTCGTAATCGCATCAAGACAATCTTGCAAATGGCTGCGGTACTGCAGTATTACTCCAGTCTGCCGGTAGTCAAAGTTGGAAGAATGGCCGGGCAATTTGCTAAGCCACGCTCTAACGACTTTGAGACGCGCGGAGATGTGACGCTACCCGCCTACCGTGGCGATGCGGTCAATGATCTTGAATTTACTGAAGCATCTCGTTCCCCAGATCCACAACGAATGGTCCGCGTATACAACACATCAGCGGCGACCCTTAACTTGGTCCGCGCATTCACACAAGGTGGATTCGCCGATCTTCGCCAGGTGCACGAGTGGAATAAAGGATTTATCCGTGACTCATCCGTGGGCGATCGTTACGAGCAGATGGCTCGTGAAATTGGGCGCGCCTTAGACTTTATGAAATCTGCAGGAGTCGATCCTGATTCATTTAAATCTGTTGATTTCTACTCCAGCCACGAAGCCTTGATTATGGAATATGAGAAAGCGTTGACTCGTATCGATTCACGCACCCAACTTCCATACGATGTTTCTGCACATTTCTTATGGATAGGCGAGAGAACTCGCCAACTAGATGGCGCACACATTGACTTCGCTGCCAAGGTCCGTAATCCAATTGGCGTAAAGCTTGGACCTAAATCAACTGTTGATGATGCTCTTGCGCTAATTGATCGCTTAGATCCAAATCGCGAGCCAGGTCGCCTAACCTTTATTACGCGAATGGGTGCAGGAAAGATTCGCGAAGCGCTGCCAGCTTTGGTGGATGGCGTTACAAAATCAGGTGCACAAGTTCTATGGGTCTGCGATCCAATGCACGGCAATACCTTTGAGGCGGCCACTGGTTATAAGACGCGACGTTTTGACGATGTAATGGATGAAGTCAAGGGATTCTTCGAAGTCCATAAGAGCCTAGGCACACATCCAGGGGGAATCCATATCGAGTTAACTGGCGATGATGTCACTGAATGCCTGGGTGGGGGAGAACAGATCTCTGAAACTGATCTGGCAAGTCGCTACGAAAGCGCCTGTGACCCACGCCTAAATCACTCGCAATCCCTTGAACTCGCATTTTTAGTTGCTGAAATGTTGCGCGATCGCTAATTTAGCGTTTGTGCCACTTCAGATCTCGCAGTTTAAATCTCCCATAGGGGTTATAAATCTAATTGCTGATGAACAAGTCCTGCTTGGCTTAAATTTCTCCACTGTAAAAGCGCTGAAAAGTAGCGTTGATGAAGTTGATTACGCCAAAGGCTTTAAAGAAGTTTCCAAGATCGTCGTGATTTCAGATCTATTGAGCGATTACTTTTCTGGGGATATCGATGCCATAAATGGAATTTCTGTTCGCCAACCTGGTGCGAAATTTTCCCAAGCTGCTTGGAAGGCGATGCGCAAAGTAAGAGCGGGAAAGGTTCTCTCTTATGCCGATTTGGCAGATCGCGCTGGGTCAATTGCTGCAGTTCGTGCTGCTGGTTCTGCGTGTGCTAAAAACGCGATCGCACTCGTTGTTCCGTGTCACCGCATAGTAAAAACCGGTGGCGCACTCGGTAATTATGCTTATGGTTTAAGTAAGAAAGAGTGGTTATTACGCCACGAGGGCGCGCTTTAAAATTTCTATCGCTGCCTGGCATTGTTGATCATCAAAATCTAAATGTGTTACCAATCGCGCATATTTTGGACCAAGTGCGCTGATCCAAAGTCCAGCCTCTCGAGTACGAGAGGCTAATTCAGCGGCAGAAATTGGCAGCTCAGTTAAATCGAGCCCAACGATATTTGTTTCAACGGTATTTGGATCGATCAGAGATGGATTAACTGCGGCAATTGCAGTTGCCAGCTCTTTTGCACGACGGTGGTCCTCAGATAGACGAGCGATATTGTGATCTAGCGCGTAATGCGCAGCTCCGGCGAGTAAACCAACTTGGCGCATACCTGCGCCGTAACGTTTGCGCCAAATACGCGCCTTGGCTGCACTTTCTTTACTGGCGAGCATGACTGAACCGATTGGAGCGCCTAAGCCCTTAGATAGACAGACGCTAATTGTGTCGAAGTATTTTCCGTATTCATCCAAGGCGATTCCACTTGCAACATGTGCATTCCAAATTCGAGCACCATCTAAATGCAGCGCCATACCTAAATCGTTAGCGCCTTCGCGAAGCGCCTTTATCTCAGCAAGAGGTTGGATAGTTCCGCCACCAAAGTTATGGGTATTTTCAACAGCGATCCCAGTAGTAGAAACTAGATACGGCCCCGAATTCGGGCGCGCTAAATCAAGGGCATCTTTAGCGATCAACAAGCCATTCTTGGCGGGCCAAGTTCTAGTAGTGATTCCGCTAAAGACAGCAGCAGCGCCTAATTCAGCGCGAACGATATGTGAATTAGATTCGGCGAGGAGTTCTTCACCAGGTGCGACCAAGATACGAATCGCCAATTGGTTGGCTAGTGAGCCGGTTGGGGTAAATACACCAGCCTCTTTACCAAAGAGCGCTGCAACTCGTTCTTCGAGCGAGTTAACGGTTGGATCATCACCATAGACATCATCTCCGACGGGGGCTTGCGCCATCGCTTCGCGCATCGCCTGCGATGGGCGCGTGACCGTATCGGATCGTAAATCAATTGGCTGCTGCATTGGGTTAGCCTCTCACGCCTCTTTCATTACGATTAAATACATTGCAAGTAAAACCAACGCGCCACCAAGTGAAACTTGTAGCGTTAAAGATTCCCCGCCGAAGGCAACTGCAAATAGCGCAGCGAAGACGACTTCCATAGTTAAAATCACGGCGACCTTAGTTGAATTCATATGCGCCTGTGACCAAGTTTGAACGATAAAGGCGACAGCGGTGGCGATCACGGCAGTGAAGATCACCACGCCCCAGACCCCTGAATCTGGAGGCGTTTCGTAACCTTGCCCAAGTGAGATTACGCCAGTTAAAAGTGCGCAGATAGATAGTTGCACAATGGTGAGCGCGTAGGCATCTAACCCGAAACTCCACCTACTTAAGGTGACAATGTGCGCAGCAAAGGCAATGGCGCTGACAAAAACTAAAGCTTCACCTACGCCAACTGACCAACCGCGCAAAGAGAGAAGTCCCAAACCAATAGTTGCAAGAACAACACAGAACCAAGTAAATCGAGTGATTCGCTCCTTCAGAAAGAGAGCGGCGATCAGCGGGGTCAATACAACATACAAGCCAGTGACAAATCCCGTTATTGCAGCACCGGTGCGTGCCAAGCCTAAAGTTTGGAAGATATATCCAGTACCAAGGAATAAACCAGCGAGTGATCCTTTGAGAAGCATCTCCTTATTAATTTTCTGTAAGACGCTCGGGCGAAGCAAAATCATTGCGATTACTGCAAAGGTAAAGCGAGTTGCTAGAAAACTATTTACCGATTGTCGTTCGATGGCCGGCTTCATAATCACAAAGGCGGCGCCCCAAGATGCTGAGACAGCCAGTAGCGCCCACGGGGCAAGTTTTAATTGAAGTTGGTGGCGGGCGTTCATCCGCGTAAACCTTTAAGGAGCGCTACCTCTTTACCGTGCTCTGGCTCCATTCCAGGCGTCTCCAATATGAGCGGAGCGTTCTTAACTGCAGGGTGCTTCAACAACTCTTTAAATGGATCAACCCCAATAAAGCCATCACCGATGTTTTGATGGCGATCCTTAAGCGCTCCACAAACATCCATAGAGTCATTGGCGTGGATTAATTGAATGCGTTCAGCTCCAGCAACTTCAACTAAGAGATCTAGCGTCTCTTTCATTCCACCTTTTTTAGCGATGTCGTGGCCCGCTGCAAAGACGTGGCAAGTATCTAAACAGATTCCAACTTTCGGGTGGTATTCCAACGCCTTGAGGTAATTTTCTAAATCTTCTAAGCGCTTGACTAGAGATTGCCCCTGTCCAGCGGTAGGTTCTAAAAGCAACATGGGCGAGTCATCACTTAGCGCATTTAATATTGGCATCATCCCTTTATGGATTTGTTTCCAAGCCTTATCGATGAAATCTTCGTTCACCGCAGATCCAGTGTGTACTACAACTCCAAGTGCGCCAATCTCTTTTCCACGCTTTAGCGAGAATTCAGTAGACGCTAAAGAATTCTTATAAGTACCTTCGGTAGGAGAACCTAAATTAATTAGAAAAGGTGCGTGTACGTAGGTCTCGATATCTAGCGCAGCCGCTTTCTCGCGAAAGAGCGCATCAGCTTCGTGATTTGTTTCCGGCATCGCCCAGCCGCGTGGATTCGAGGTAAAGACTTGAATTGCTTCAGCACCGATAGTTTCAGCGTAGGCGATCGCACGTTTGGCCATCCCGCCAGTGGTCGGCGTATGGGCGCCGATGCGCGGTGAGGTTTTAGGCATTTGCCTACCCTACAGTGATAGTTACCTTACTGCCCCGTTTAACCTTGGTTCCGACTTTAGGCGAGATATTAGTAACTGCCTTCACTTTTTTGGCACCGATCTTCTTTACTTCGACTTTTAATTCTAGATCATTGAGCGCCTCACGTGCCTTTACTTCAGAGAGCGAGAAGACATTTGGGATAAAGACAAACTCGGATCCTTTAGAAATTATTAAGGAAATTTCCGCGCCCTTTTCTAGTGGCGCTCCACCAGATGGAAGCTGCGAGATAACCGCTCCCGCCAAAACGCTCTCGCTAAATTGGTTGGTGGTATCTACATCGAATCCAGCCTCGGTTAATTCATTGAGCGCCTGATCTGCAGATTTACCAACATAAGAAGTAACCGCAAAAGTTTCTAAGCCCTTACTAATTAGCAGATCAACAGTTGTATCGCGTCTTACTTTTTCACCAGATTTAGGAGAAGACGAAATTACAAAACCTTTGGGGGTGCGCTCGTTAAATACCTCTTTTAAATCCCCAATTGTTAGTGGGTACTTGGCGAGTAAATTGATCGCCGCTTCAGGAGTTAATCCAACTAGAGAGGGGATCGCATAACGCTCGGATCCTTTGGAGATGATCGCCTTAACGCTCCCACCTGGATCGATTTTTCCACCACCTGCTGGATCTGATTCGATTATCTTTCCATCTGTTATCTCTTCATCAAATTTCTTCTCTGAAATAACCAAGGTCAGACCCAGAGATCCCAGCGCGCTATTGGCTTCCTCCTCGGTCGCCCCCACAATTGATGGAACAACGACTTTAGAACCTGAACCAACCAAGGCGTACCAGCCGAGAATTCCTAGAGATATTGCTAGCGCGGCTGCGATGTAGCGATTACGGCGTACTCGTTTACTGACCTTCCTCTTCTTACGAAGTTGCGCCGTCGATTCTCTACCATCAGCTTTTTTATTTTCACCAGCGCCATCATTTTTCTTCAAGGCCAAGGTCTTTTCCTTTTCAATTCGCGCCCGTTCTCGGCGATTTGGTTTCTTCGATGCCGGACGCATCGGAGCGATAGGTATATCCAACTCTAAACTCAACTGCTTCTGCGATGGATCAAGTGATTGTGAGATAGCGGTAAGCCCTTGATGAAATTCAGCTCCATCACTTGGTCGAGCATCTGGATCAGGATTAGTTGCACGATAGATTAGCTGGTCTAATTCTGGTGGAATGCCGCTGCGTCGAGTGCTCATTAGTGGAACTCGCTCATTGACGTGCATATAAGCAATTTGAATTGGTTCATCACCTGAATACGGCTTCTCACCGGTAAAAATTTCAAAGGCAGTGATTCCTGCCGAATACACATCACTTCGCGCATCGGCGATGCCGCGCTGGACTTGTTCGGGGGAGAGATAAGAAACGCTTCCTAAGACAATACTTGACTCGGCGGTCATTGTGTTTCCTAGAAGCGGTCCTTTCGCCAAGCCGAAGTCGGCGATCTTAATTCTTCCCTCCTTGGAGATCAGAATATTGTCAGGTTTGATATCGCGATGGACGATCCCTAGCTTATGCGCAGCAGCCAGAGCGCTTAAGACTGGAAGTAAGAATTTGATTCCATCTGCAACTGCTAGCGCACCTTGTTCATTTAAATATTCGCGCAGGGTGTGGCCTTCAACAAGTTCCATTACAAGAAATACTGCCGGGCTTCCGTTTTGATTCCATCCTTGATCCTGCACCGAGACAATATTTGGATGCGATAGTGCAGCGGCGGCTTTCGCCTCACGAATGAAGCGCTCAACAAATTGTTCATCTTGCGCCAAATGCGGATGCATGATTTTTACAGCAACTCTGCGATCAAGGCGAGTATCTAGCGCCTCATAAATCGTGGCCATGCCACCGGCTGCCATTTGGCGGATTAGTTGATAGCGCCCATCAATTAGCTCGCCGGTTAAGTCAGACACATCTACAATTTTATGTAGTTAAAATGAAATCTGCCTTTTCGCGCGTTGAGTGTTGAGAGAAATAATCTTGCTGTGCGCCAAGCCACTTTTTCATTTCATCAGCCACTTGTGCGCCATCTCGTTCGAGAACTCGTTTTACGCCGATTTCTGGGTCGATATCGATCCAGATTAAAGCCGCTAAATCATCTTGCAGGGCTTTATCACCGCTTCCGACGCCCTCCAAGATAAGTAAATCAGCCGGTGCAATTTCTTCACTTTCAGCAAAAGATGAAGTAGCCCAGTTGTATCTTCTCACCATTGCCGATTCTTCTTTTCTATGTTGTTCGACTAGATAACGTAGAACCTGCGTCAAATCTTGAGTTAGCGCATTACTCCAACCGTCATATAAATCATCCATATGGACAACATTTACCGACATCTCAAGTGAGAGAACTAAA
>JAQCAO010000047.1 GCA_027731885.1 Actinomycetota bacterium
ATTCTGTGTTACTCTCCGCTTCCCCCTAGGGAACCCCCAAGCCACGGCAAGGCCCCTTGTCAGTGACCCTCGGTAACTTTTGCAACTGTCCGAAGCACATTCCCGGAGAAGAAGGAAACGGTGAGCGCAGAAAATAATAATGAGAACAAGACCCAAGAGTTAGAACTCTGGGAGCGCATGAGTACGACCGAAGGTGCCGAGAGAGCTGAAGTCTTAGATGAACTCAGCCACATCGCATACCGGCGAGATGCTTTCAACGAATGCTTGCAACTCGTTGATACATCAATCGATATCTACTTCAAACTAGGTATGGATCTACATATTAAAGAGTTAATTCACCTCTACGAAGGAAAAGCATTTTCACTGCGAAACTTAAAACGTCCCGCAGAATCTGCAGATACCTTTGAAGAAATCGCCAAGTTGTATCAGATCGATGATGATGCAAATGGTTATTTAAGAGCCAAACGCGCCGCCGCCTGCGATTGGTATGACGCCAGAGAATGGCAGAAAAGTCTCGACGGACACCTAGCCGCACAAAGTGCAATTGATCCAGATGCCACACCGATGTCGATGGGGACCGACCTCTTAAATATCGGAACAGCGCAGATCAAATTAAATATGCACACCGAAGCAGTCGTAACCTTCTTAAGCGCTCGCCAGATCTTCAAGAGAGAGAAGAACCCGGAATATGTAAACTGGGCCGATCAATATCTAACGATTACCTACGCAGCGTTAGAAAATGGCCCAGAAGCAAAGTTCCACGCCAAGCATTACTTTAATTACTCAAAAGTTGCCGAAGATATGTCAATGGAAGGATTTGCACGTTATCGCCTCGGCATCGCACATCTGCTCTGCCAAGAGTATGAAGATGCCGAACGCCAACTGGTATCAGCCCTAGAACAATTAACGCTCGACGAAAATAAAGATTGGGAAGAAATCCTCGGGGCCAATGGCGCGCTAGCCAAAGCGCTCACCGCACTTGGTCGAGAAGAAGAAGCCAATACTCGACTAGAACAAATCGCCACTATCGCAGAAACGATCTTCGGCGATGAAAAAGCTGCCTAACTTAAATACCACTGCAGCGGTTGCAATCGCAGCCGCTGCAGTTTTCTACTCTAATTAGCCTGACCTAATAAAATATTGATTTTGACCCACAGTCGCAGTACCGTTGCGAGGATGTTACATAATCTAGGAGTCAAATGAAGATCGCAGTAGTTGGAAGTTACGGCGTGGGAATGACTATGCGGCTACCAAAGTTCCCAATTGCCGGAGAAACTTTAATGGGTGGAGCATATGATTCCGGTCCCGGTGGAAAAGGATCTAACCAGGCGATCGGGGCAGCAAGACTGGGCGCAGATGTCAGCTTCTTGACCGCAATCGGCCCTGATGATTTCGGGTTGGCCGCGCGCGCACTTTGGAAGGTTGAGGGCGTAGACGATTCTTGCGTTGTAACAGGCAAGAGCCACACCATGGTTGGCTTCATTTTGGTTGACTCCGATGGCGAAAATAGAATTATTGTTGCAGCGGGTGCGCTGGATGAATTAACTCCAAATCACGTTGAAGAATTCCGCTCACATATTGCAAAAGCAGATGTATTTGTTATCTCAATGGAGCTGGCATTTCCAGCGGTTTTAGCTGCGTTAAAGATAGGACGAGAAGAAGGTGTTTTTATAGTACTTAACCCAGCACCTGCCACGAAATTACCACCGGAGTCTTGGGCGATGTTTGATGTGATTACTCCAAATAGAACCGAAGCGCCTATTTTGCTGGGCCTAGATAGCAACCATGGACTCTCACCAAGAGAGTTAATTGCGCAAATGCGGTTGAAGACTAAGGCCAAGATTGTTATGACTTTAGGCTCGGAAGGCTCTCTTGTAGATGATGGCAATGACATCCTGGCTATTCCAGCGTTTAAACCTAAGAAAGTTGTAGATACAACTGGAGCTGGAGATAGTTTTACTTCAGCACTTGCTGTCGCCATCTCCGAAGGAAAAGATTTTCATGAGTGCGTGAGATTTGCGACAGCGGCGGGTGCGCACTCTGTCGGAATCGCCGGAGTAATTGATGCACTGCCAACTAGAAAAGAGATCGAAGCATGCCTGGCTCAATAGATCCTACAAAGTTAACGCCAGCAGAAATCGCCCCATATATTCAACATACCAAAATCGAAGTTGGTGCAACACGTGACGAGATGATCGCGCACGTGGAAGATGCTATTAAATATGGATTTAGCGCAGCGATGGTTCCGGGTTCGTGGATTGCGCTAACCGCTTCAATTTTGCGAGGAACGGGAATCGAAGTCGCATCAGCTTTAGATTTCCCAACCGTAGGCGTTATGACTAGCGCTGGAAAAGCTGCAGAAGCAGCCGAGCTAGTCAGGTTGGGTGCAACGCAGATTGATATTGGAGTCCAAATAGGTTGGCTTAAATCTGGAATGTATGACGAATTTCGCGAAGATATCGCCGGCGTCGTGCGCGCATCGGGAGTTCCTATAAAGGTAATGCTTGAACTTCCGTTGCTTACTGAAGATCAAAAAGAGCTTGCCGTTCAACTCTCCATGGAAGCCGGTGTGGCATATCTAAAGAATGCAAGCAGTGGACAGATTGAGACCGCCAATCCTGCGAGTATCAAATATCTAGTCGATCGCGCGCGCAACGGTGTTTTGGTGAAAGCTTCCGGTTCAATAAAGCACTTATCTCAAGCTCGCGAATTAATCGCCGCCGGTGCATCTCTGCTTGGCACCAGCGCGGGGATAGAGATAATCAATGACGCAAGTAATGCCGAAACCAAGAGTTACTGATATTTGAACCCAGCCAGTTCGATCTGGCCTGGATCCAAGGGGCTCAGCCGCCCTACTGGAGGCTATCGGCGCTGTATTTTTAAGTTTTAATCGTGCCTTCGCTATTGACTTGCCGCCCCAGGAAAGGTTAAGTATAGATATTCGCTGGAAAGGTTTCCAAGCGTCAAAAAGTAGTTAGGATCCGAGCGCGTGTCAGAGAAGAGTAAATCTAAACGATTTAAATTCCCAGAAGAGACGAGTGTAATTTTCGCACTTCTTCTCCTCATCGGAATCGTTGGCGCAATGCGCCCGAATTTCTTAAAACCAGAAAATCTTCTCAATCTCGCAGCGAGTTACTCAATCTCTGCCCTTCTTGCAGGCTGCATTGTCTACCTGCTTGCAATGGGAGAAATTGACCTCTCGTTTGGTTGGATTCTAAATCTTTCTGCGGTTGTCGCTGGCCTGGCAATGATTGCCGGAGTCCCTGTTTGGCTTTCAATTATTTTGGGCATCTTCGCAGGTGGAATGATGGGCGCGATCAACGGTGCGCTTACGGTGCTAATGAGGCTTCCGCTAATCATTGTTACTTTAGGTACCGCCTCGATATTCCAAGGTATTTCGCTAATTTCAAATAAGTCAGGTTCAGTTGTTCCAACTGATGAAAAACTAAGATCAAATATTTTCTTCCGCACCCTGGGCGGCGATATTGATACCCCAATTCCATTCATTCTCATTTTCGTAGTTTTCTGCTTTGTCTTGCTGCACTTAACGCTCCATAAGACTCGTTTTGGTTATCGCATTCTTGCTATCGGCAGCAATCCTGAAGCGGCTCGATTGGCTGGTATACCGACTAAGAGAATCAAAATACTTGCTTGCACATTAATGGGCGTTGTGTCTGGGATAGGCGGAGTTCTATTCCTTGGATTTAGAGGAGCCGTAGATCCAAGCACGGGTGCGAACTTATTGCTTCCAGTTGTTGCCGCTGCGATCATCGGTGGAACGCCATTATCTGGCGGTGCCGGAACAGTGTGGGGCTCGCTATATGGCGCGCTAATTGTTGGAGTCATCGGTGTTGGAATTGTGTTCTTGGGTATTAATGCAGTTTGGAGCACCCTGGTCACAGGCCTAGTTATTATCTTTGCAATCGGCATAGATCAAATCGTTCGAGTCCGAAAAAATCGAATAAGTTGAAAAAAGGTTTCAACCTTGCCTAACGTGGGCATTGCTTGAAAAATGAAAAGGGAGAAAATAGAGATGATCAAAGTAATGCGTAGATCGCGCTGGACTGCAGTAGCACTTACTGCGGCGATGGTGGTGACTGCTGCTGGAGTTGCAACTCCTGCACAGGCCGCGCCGAAGAAGTTGACTATCGGTTTCGTAGTTCACGTAATCGGTAACCCATTTATTAACCAGATAATCGAAGCAGCTAAAATGGCTGCCAAAGATCTCAATGTAAATATTAAAGTAACAGGCCCAGCAGGCGCTGAAGGCGATGCCCAACTCACTGCCGTGCAGAATTTAGCTGCCTCAGGAGTCGATGGAATTGCTACCTCGGTCCCTGCAGCATCTATGGTAAATGGTCTTAATGCAATCATTAAGACTGGAATGCCTATGGTTCAATTCAACGGTCTCGGTGTTGGTGTTAAGGCACCATATGTTGGCGAGAAGTCAGTTGAATCAGGACGACTCCTCGGAAAGATGGTTCTAGACAAGATCGGCGGCCGCACTGCAAAGGGTGACGTCATTGTCGGAAACTGCTTCCCAGGTTTCCCAGTTTTGGAAAACCGTCAAAAGGGTGTATTGGAGAGCTTGAAGAAGGCTCCAGGCATCAAAATTGTCGGACCATCAGATGTGAAGGTTGACGCTGCAGCGAATTTCGCTGCTTGGCAAGGTCTTCTTGCAGCTAATCCAGATGCTCTAGCAATGGTTGGACTCTGCGCTCCAGATGTGGAAAGCATCGGAAAAGTTAATGCAGCGAAGCCAGGTTCAAAGACCATCGGTGCGGGCTATGACCTCACCACAGGAAACTTGGAAGCGCTTGCAAACGGGACTGCACACATCAGTCTTGGTCAGACCCCATTTCTCCAGGGATACCTTCCTGTATACGTCTTGGTTGACAGCATTCGCAACAAGATCAAGATCAATCGTGCAAGATTCTTGGATTCTGGTACCGAAATTGTGACCGCCACTAAGGTTGTCCAGCCATTCGGGTCGGCTCCTCTTACATTCAAGAAGTTGCAAAAGATGTCAGCTTCAAACAAGAAGACTCGCAAGTATTACGACAAGCTAGTTAAGACATACGTCAAGGATTGGCGCAAGAATCTAAAGCCAATCTCAGAAGAATCTGCTTAATTAGTAAATCAGTACTCGAGCCATAAACCACGAACGGAGGTCACCAAATGAATTCTCAAACTGCTCATAAGGTGATCTCCGTTCGCGGCTTGGCCAAGCGTTACGGCGGTGTAAAAGCCCTTAACGGTTTAGATTTAGATCTGGAAGCGAAGAAAGTACACGCCATAGTCGGTGAAAATGGCGCTGGAAAATCGACATTTATGAAGATTCTCTCTGGTGGAGTTACACCAGATGAAGGAACTATTGAAGTTTTAGGGGAGAAATTCTCCTCGTTTTCGGTTCAATCAGCCTCAAAGCTGGGTATCGGAATCATGTATCAAGAACTGAGGCTATTTCAACATCGAGATGTTTTAACTAATCTTTTTCCAGACCGAGAGATGCGCATTGGCCCATTTATTGACCGAAAGAAGATGGCAGAAATTGCGATACCGGTTCTCAAATCAATCGGACTTGATGTTGATTTAAAACAAATTGTCGGTGAACTCGCATTATCTGATCAACAATTGATCGAGCTTGCCCGAGTTCTTATCGAAAAGCCAAAACTTTTAATCTTAGATGAACCAACATCTGCGCTAAATGCGCGCGAGAGTGAGCGGTTGCTAGACCTCGTGAGATTGCTCCCTGAGCAAGGGACTACAGTTCTATACGTTTCTCACCGACTAGACGAAGTTTTTTCAGTCTCACAACATATAACTGTGTTGCGCAACGGTTCTCTTGTCTTCTCTAAGCCAACTAGCGAGCTTGATATTCCTACCGTAATTGGCGGAATTGTCGGAGAAAAATCCGTTCAAGCAATTGTAAGGAAGAATAGAGGAGAAGATTCAAAGATTAAGAAGGAGAAAGTTTTAGAAGTTGCGAACTTAAGTAACGGTAGACAAGTTGTAGATATTTCACTAGACGTTGCGCCAGGTGAGATAGTTGGAGTCGCAGGGCTAATTGGCTCTGGCGCTGATGAACTTCTGGAAACTCTCTTTGGGGCCCGTCAAAAGATTTCAGGCAGCGTCAAATTTCAAGGCGCTGAGAAGCAGAATTTAAGTCCACAAAACTCAGTACGTGACGGAATTGCTCTAATTCCCGCCGATCGTAAGCGAGTCGGTTTAATGATTGATCGCACAGTTTCTGACAATTTATCTCAAGTCTCAGCCGGCGGTTTTAAGCGCGGCACACTATTTGTCTCCAAATCTGGACTGGCAGCGACAGCTGTAAGATTGGTAGAAAAGTTCGTTATCAAAACAGAGAATGTGCAGGTGCGCGTAGGAAATCTCTCTGGTGGAAACCAGCAGAAAGTCGTCATTGGAAAGTGGCTAGAGATTTCACCAGGGCTTGTCTTACTTGATGATCCAACTCGAGGGGTCGATATCGGAGCTAAAGTAGAATTGTTCCGACTTATTCGAGAAATTGCCGATGAAGGCAAGGGAGTTCTCTTTAGGTCAACTGAAATTTCTGAGCTAACCGCACTGTGCGATCGTATAGTTGTCGTTAAAGATGGTGTCAGCACACGTGAAGTAAGCGGTGTCGATGATGCCGAACTCATAAAGTTGATCAACGAATGATAGAAAATTGATACCCAAACCGATCAAGATCTAAAAAAGAAGAAAATAGAAACGATAGAGAAAGAGGAAAAATGGTAAGAAGAGCGTTCACTATGCGTTTGCAGCCAGGAAGCCTGGCTACATACAAGATGCACCACGATGCCATCTGGGCAGAGCTGATTGCTGAGCTTGAAAAGTCCGGTATCGCCAATATGACAATCTTCGAAAATGATCCTATATTGGTTATGTATTCAGAGATAACCGATGTAGAGGCGTGGGATCGTCTCTGGCATTCAGAGGTTCACGATCGATGGGCAGTCTTGATGAACCCTCTAATGGAGTTCAGACCAGATGGAATTGTTGACTCAACTGAACTTCGCGAAGTCTTTCACCTCGAAACAAATGCAGGCAAGTAGGAAGAATGTCTGATAAAAAACTGGCTCTCGTAACAGGAGGCAGCCGTGGAATAGGAAGGCAGATCGCAATCGGTTTGGCCGATAGCGGCCATCAGGTTATTGCGGTTTCGCGCTCGGCTATAGATACAAGCGCGCTCTCAGCCTCGCAAAAGTCATTGATCACAAGTATTACCGGCGATGTCAGCGATGCATCTTTTGTCGAAAAACTCGAGAGAGAAGTATCTAAAGAACACGGGGCTGTGCAAATCCTGGTTAACGCAGCTGGTGTATTTGGACCTATTGATTTGGTTCATAATACCGATCCTGCTGAATGGGTAAAAACAATCATCATTGATGCAGTAGCGCCGTATTACACAACTCGCTCTTTCTTGCCGGGAATGCTCAAGAACAAATGGGGCAGAATTATTAATCTTACTTCTGCAGCATCTCTGCATCCGCCGGGACCTCTTAATAGCGCCTATGGGACTTCAAAGGCTGCGCTCAATCAACTTACTCGACATGTATCTGCCGAAATTGCGGGCTCGGGGGTAACTGCAAATGTTATTCATCCAGGCGATGTACGCAGCGATATGTGGGGGGATATAAAAGATAAAGTAGATGCTCTCGGTGAGATCGCTAAAGATTACAAAGCTTGGGTCGACTGGGTAGATCAAACCGGTGGAGATGATCCAAAGAAGGCTATGGATCTAGTTCTTAAGCTAATCAGTCCGGAAAGCGATTCGGTCAACGGTAGATTTTGCTGGATTGATCAACCGCTGCAAGCGCCTATTCCAAGTTGGGACGTTCCTGAAGATGCCAGACCTTGGGGTTCCAAGGACGAAAATTAAAACTCCTGTTGAGAGGTTAAAGAGTTGAAAAGCCTGTATTTAACCCGAGTAAGAACTCAAGAGGAATTCTAGATGTCCGAACAGGAAACCAACTCAATCAGTTTTGTAAAAGAGTTGATTGACTATTCAACGCTCAATACTTCTAGTGAATTACTTAAGCGGTTGGAAGTGCTCCTCGCCGATTTTATGGTTTGCGTATCCAGCGGCAATAAACTTCAATCGCAGGAATCTCTGCTTAAAGACGATGGTTCGATTGGTCTGGCAGCCCGATTGGCGAGTCAATCCGCTTTCGAGGATAGAGATGATCTCGATTGGTCTGCAGTTAATCATCCAGGTTCAGTAGTTTTCGCCACAAGTTTTGCAATTGCGCTGGAACACCCTAAATTTCGAGAGAACTTTTTAACATCTGCTCTTGCAGGAATGCGTGCAAGCGCATCTGCTGCACACTTCTTCGGACCAAACCATCGCAAGCGTTGGCATATAACTGCTACCGCGGGCACCTTTGGCGCGGTATGTGCGGCATCGGCAGCTATTGAGTTAGGCAGTACAAAAGCTCAACAAGCGCTGCATCTTGCTGGAACAAATATGGGCGGAACCGGACAAGTCTCACGTGAATTGCAGGGTACGCCAAGATTTAATCGATCAGCAGCAGCGGCGCTGGGAGTTGCCTCTGCATTTGCAGCCTACGAAGGTATGCCTGCGCTAAAGAATCTTTGGCTCGGTGATCGCGGCCTATTCGAAGTCTTTGATTTGGCAGGCGTCATTACCGATGGAGGCCTTATTCGAGATGGTATTTCAACGGTTCGGGTACGCACTTTCCCAGCGACTGGCTTTATTCAGAGCGCATTATTTGGAGTCGCTAAATTAGCGGGTGAAAAGAGCGGCGATCTGCTTACTCTCAATGTCGAAATTAACGCTGGAGTATTCCCCATCCTCAATGATCCTGAGCGCGATCGCTGGTGGAATTTAAAGGTAAACGTTGCTTCTGCTTGGCGCTCAAAGAATCCCATGGATCTAACCCCGGCTCCAGAATTTGAGGAGTTAGTTACTGTCAATGGCGCTGATATTGCACTTGGTACTGCTCGAATTTCAGGGAGTACTACAGCCGGGCAGTTCGAGTTATTTGTAACTGAAGCACCTGGTTTAAACTTCTTTGATCCGACAGAAGCGCTTTGGCGTGAAGAAAAATGGCGCTCAATGATCGGTGAAGGTTATAAAGAAATTGTTGAGCTAGCCCGCGCGCTTATCTCTAAAGATGAATCAGATCTAACTTGGAGCAAAATAGAGAAAGTGCTGAGGTGAAGCGTGAGTAATCTGCATCCCAAGATCAAAGAGTTTCTCGATACTTTAGCGGCCGAAGGCGGTAAGGCGACAGAGCTATCGACGCCACGCGAGGTGCGCGCTAGCGCATTGAGTAAATGGAGACCAGAGTTCCTTGGAAATGTGCCAAAGCGCGGTTCAGTTAAACAGAGATATTTCAGTGGCCCCCACGCCGACCTTCCGATCAATATCTATACACCAGAAGGAGAAGGACCGTTTCCGGCGATCGTATATTTCCACGGCGGGGGATGGGTGGCTGGCACGATAGAGATGACTGAAGTACAACATCAATTAGTCGGCGAAGCATGTGGGGCGGTTGTAGTTTCAGTTAATTACCAGAAGGCCCCTGAACATAAATTCCCTATTCCATTTGATGATTGCTATGCCACGCTGGAATGGGTGTGGCAGAACTGCGGCGCGTTAAATGTCGATCCTGAAAAAATCGGAATAGCTGGAGAAAGCGCCGGTGGAAATATCGCAGCGGGGGTAGCCCTCAAGGCGCGGGATGAAAATGGACCAAAAATTGCTTTTCAAATATTAATTTATCCAGTCACTGATCATAAATTTGATTACTCTTCCATGATTGATAACGCCAAAGGCTATGCCTTATCGACCGAAGCGATGAAATGGTATTGGAAACAATACATTAATAACGCGGACGATCTAGAT
>JAQCAO010000048.1 GCA_027731885.1 Actinomycetota bacterium
AAAGTAAAGCTCTTCCTGAAGGGCGCAAAGTGCGATGGACCAAAGTGTCCAATCGAATCTCGCCCATATCCACCAGGCCAACACGGTCGTGGACGTTCCAAGGAATCTGAGTATCTATTGCAGATGCGTGAAAAGCAGAAGTGCGCACGTATCTACGGTGTTCTCGAAAAGCAGTTCCGCGGTTACTACGAAGAGGCAAACCGCAAGCAGGGCAAGACTGGTGAAAACCTTCTCGTTCTTCTTGAGACACGTCTCGATAACGTTGTATTCCGTGCTGGCTTTGCAAAGAGTCGTGACATGGCGCGCCAGTTGGTTCGTCACAGTCACTTCCTCGTAAATGGCAAGAAGGTAAACATTCCTTCATATCGCGTTTCTCCAATGGACATCATTGATGTTCTTCCAAAGTCACTCGATCTCACACCATTTATCGTTGCCAGCGCAGAACTTGGTGAAAAATCTGTACCAGCTTGGATGGAGGTTGTTGGTTCGCAGATGCGCATCATCATCCACGGCGTCCCTGCTCGCTCAGTGATCGATACCCAAGTTCAAGAACAGCTCATCGTCGAGCTCTACAGCAAGTAATTTTTATTCCATTTAGAGGAAATCAAATAGTGGATTTCCGCGAGAAGAAAGAGGCTCAGCAGTGCTAATTGCACAACGTCCAACCCTCAGTGAAGAAGTAATCTCCGAAAACCGTTCCCGGTTCATCATTGAACCGCTGGAACCAGGTTTCGGTTACACGCTAGGCAACTCAATGCGCCGTACTCTGCTCTCATCTATTCCAGGTGCAGCAGTTACCAGCATTCGCGTTGCAGGTGCGCTCCACGAGTTCACAACCCTCGAAGGCGTTAAGGAAGATCTCACCGATATCGTTTTGAACATCAAGAACTTGGTGCTCTCATCAGATAACGACGAGCCAAGTGTCATCTACATCCGCAAATCAGGTGCCGGTGCTGTAACAGGCGCTGATATCGCTGTTCCAAGTGGCGTTGAAGTTCACAACCCTGAACTCCACATCGCAACACTTAACGGCAAGGCAAACCTCGAAATCGAACTCACAGTAGAGCGCGGTCGCGGTTACGTCACTGCTGTACAGAACAAGCAAGCGGGAGCAGAGATCGGTCGCATTCCTGTTGACTCAATCTATTCACCAGTTTTGAAGGTTACATACAAGGTAGAAGCAACTCGCGTTGAACAGCGCACAGACTTCGATCGTCTTGTTGTTGATGTTGAAACAAAGCCATCAATGAAGCCACGCGATGCCGTTGCATCAGCCGGTAAGACACTTGTTGAACTCTTCGGTCTTGCACGCGAACTAAATGTCGATGCTGAAGGTATCGAGATGGGGCCATCTGTTATGGATGCTGCTCTAGCTGCAGATCTTGCTCTTCCAATCGAAGACTTAGATCTCACAGTTCGTTCATACAACTGCTTGAAGCGCGAAGGCATTCACACAGTTGGCGAGTTAGTTAACCGTTCAGAGGCTGACTTGCTCGATATCCGTAACTTTGGTTCAAAGTCCATCGATGAGATCAAGGCAAAGCTTGTCTCAATGGGAATGTCTCTAAAGGATAACCCAGCTGGATTTGATCCAACCAAGCACGAGAACTTCAATGCATCAGATGATGATTTCGCTGAAGCAGATCAGGCCTAGGAGATACGTAAATGCCAAAACCAACTAAAGGTCCTCGTTTGGGTTCAGGCCCATCACATGAGCGTCTAATCCTTCGCACACTTGCAGAGCAATTGTTCGAACACGGCAAGATCACAACAACCGAGGCAAAGGCTAAGCGCCTACGTCCATTGGCTGAAAAGTTGATCACATTTGCAAAGAAGGGCGATCTCCCAGCCCGGCGCGAAGTAATGGCACGTATTGCAAATAAGAGCGTTGTTCATACACTCTTTACTGAAATCGGTCCACGCTTTGCAACTCGCGAAGGCGGATACACACGTATCACCAAGATCGGTCCTCGCAAGGGCGATAACGCTCCAATGGCGGTTATCGAAGTTCTAACTGAGAAAGATAAGTAGTTCTCAAGTTCTTACTTAGTAAATAATTAAATGACCGAACCCACTCTCTATCCCGAGAGTGGGTTTCGTCGTTTACGGATAGATCTTGCTTACGATGGCACCAACTTCTCGGGTTGGGGAGCGCAACCAGATCGCCGCACTGTGCAGCAGAGCGTGGAAGATGCGATCAGCACAGTTGCACAAGCGAAGGCTGAAACTATTGTCGCTGGCCGCACTGATGCTGGCGTTCACGCAACCGGACAAGTAATTCACGTAGATCTACCCGAATCTCTGGAGTTAACGGATCTGGCCTACAAGTTAAATCGAATTCTCGATGAAGATATCCGTATTAACCAAATATCTATTGCGCCACCCGCATTTCACGCTCGCTTCTCTGCGCTGCGCCGTTATTACGAATACCGCATTCTGGATGAAAATAAAGTTATCCCGCCGCTGGCGCGTTTTAATACCGAGCCTTGGTATCGCCCGCTGGATGTAGATGTGATGAACCAGGCCAGTGCTTTGCTCCTTGGTACCCACGATTACGCCGCATTCTGTAAATTCCGTGAAGGCGCAACCACAATCCGCACCTTAGAAACCTATTCTTGGCGTCGCGATAACCAAGGAGTATTGATCGCAGATGTGATCGCAGATGCTTTCTGTTACTCAATGGTGCGCAATTTGGTTGGGGCAATTGTCTGCGTCGCAGATGGCCGCAAAGATGCCAGCTGGATTACAACGCTCCTTGAAAATAGAGAGCGGGTAAGTGATTCGCTCGTCTTTCCAGCGCGCGGTTTATCGCTATATAAAGTCGATTATCCAAGCGATGCGCAGCTTCTAGATCGGGCGGCCAAGACCATCGCCCGGCGTGAGGAAGAAGCGAATTAACGGGTGAAAACCCGCGGATATAGCGCTGATATCTCGCTCTCATAGGTGGAAATAGGCCATTTTGACCCGCTTCCGTATGGAAGGTAAAGTTCATCCCCTGCGCCAGAATCGGCGCCGAAGGCAAGTCCCCAGAGTACTAACCAATTAGATCTAAAAAGAAGAAGGTAATAAAGCATGCGCACATATAGTCCTAAGGCTGGAGATGCCGTCCGTAAATGGCACGTCATTGATGCACAAGATGTAGTTCTTGGCCGCCTTGCAACTCATGCTGCAGTTCTTCTTCGCGGTAAGCACAAGGCAACATTTGCTCCACACATGGACATGGGCGACTTCGTAGTAATCATCAACGCCGAGAAGATCGCACTCTCTGGCAACAAAGCGCTTTCAAAGTTTGAACACCGCCACTCAGGTTTCCCAGGTGGTCTTCGCTCAACTGTTTACGGTGAGCTAATCGAGAAGCACCCAACACGTCTAGTTGAAAAGGCGATCAAGGGAATGCTTCCCAAGAACCGCCTCGGACAACAAGTTGCATCAAAGCTAAAAGTTTACGCAGGTCCAGAGCACCCACACGGCGCTCAAGCACCAACTCCATATGTATTCACTCAAGTTTCACAGATCTCAAAGTAAGGGACCTATAACAAATGTCAGATACAACTTATAACGACGTTACAGAATTGGATGAGAACGAAGCTCCTACTTCTTACTCTTCAGCAACGCCAGCACCTGCAACCAACCGCCCAGCGATCAAGGCACCTGGCGCAGGAACCGGTCGTCGTAAAGAAGCAGTCGCTCGCGTTCGCCTAGTACCTGGCACAGGTCGTTGGGTTGTCAACGGTAAGACACTTGAGAATTACTTTCCAAATAAAGTTCACCAACAATTAGTTTCAGAACCTTTCCGTACTGTCGGTGCTGAAAATCAATACGATGTTTTCGCACGAATCAATGGTGGCGGAGTATCTGGTCAAGCTGGCGCACTTCGCTTAGGCGTTGCACGTTCACTTAACGAGATCGATGCTGATGCACATCGTCCAGCGCTTAAGAAAGCTGGATTCCTCTCACGTGATGCACGTGTTATCGAGCGCAAGAAGTACGGTCTGAAGAAGGCCCGTAAGCGTTCGCAATACAGCAAGCGTTAATTTCAAAGGCGCCGCATCGTGGCACTCTTTGGAACCGATGGAATACGTGGCCTAGCCAATCGTGATCTCACCGCTGAGTTAGCACTAGACGTTGCCGTCGCTGCTGCACATATTCTCGTTGAAACAAATCCAGATAAATCACACCGTCCTAGTTCTTCTGGCGAGATTGTAAGCAATTCTCGACCTGTAGCAATAGTCGGCCATGACTCGCGCGCATCCGGTGAATTCCTAGAAGCAGCCGTTGTTGCTGGATTAACTAGCGCTGGCGTTGATGTTTATCGCGTTGGTGTTCTGCCAACCCCTGCGATCGCACATTTAGTCGCTGAATCAGGCGCTGACTTAGGTGTAATGATCTCGGCATCTCACAACCCAGCCCCAGATAACGGAATCAAATTATTCTCACGCGGTGGAGGCAAGTTAGATGATGCTATTGAATCTGCGATTGAAGCGCGCGTTGGAGAACCGTGGGAGCGCCCAACTGGCAAAGGGGTTGGTCGTGCAATTGTTGACGATAGCGCTCGCGAAAGATATTTAAGGCACCTACTTTCCTCGGTTAAAACCCCACTTAAAGGTTTAAAGATTGTCGTTGATTGTGCAAATGGTGCCGCCTCAACAGTTTCACCAGAGGCCTACCGCCGTGCAGGTGCAGAAGTAATTTCAATTTTTGATGCCCCAGATGGTTGGAATATCAACGATGGTTGTGGTTCGACCCATCTCGAAAAACTGCGTACCGCCGTCTTACGCGAAGGCGCAGACTTTGGAGTTGCCCACGATGGTGACGCCGATCGCGTATTGGCAATTGATGCGCACGGCGCAGAAATCGATGGCGATGTCATTATGACAATCTTGGCGCGCGGCTTTAAAGCATCAGGGTCTTTAAAGGCAAACACAATTGTCGCAACAGTGATGAGTAATCTCGGTTTCTTCCACGCCATGAAAGATGCCGGCATAACAGTTGAAACAACAGCGGTCGGTGATCGCTATGTACTCGAGAAGATGATCGAAAAAGATTTCTCACTCGGGGGCGAACAATCGGGCCATTTGATTATGCGCGAATTTGCAACCACCGGCGATGGCACTTTGACCGCACTTGCTTTAGCGCAAGAAGTGGTTAGATCTGGAAAAACTTTACAAGAGTTAGCCGCTGCGATGGTTCGCTTTCCGCAAGTTCTAGTAAATGTTAAAAATGTCGCAAAAGATAAGTTAGATCAATCTGCAGCCATCAAGGCCGCAGTTCTAGCCGCTGAAGCAAAACTTGGCGAGCATGGACGCATTTTATTGAGAGCATCCGGAACCGAACCGCTTGTCCGCGTGATGGTTGAGGCGCAGAGTGATAACCTAGCGAGCGAAATAGCAAACGACCTGGCTAAGGTCGTTCAAGCAGAGCTGGGGTAAAAAACAAGTGTGCGGAATTGTGGGTTACACCGGGCCACAGTCTGCGATCACTCCGCTAATTGAAGGTTTACGTCGCCTGGAATATCGCGGCTACGACTCAGCAGGTATTGCGCTCGGAACCCCAGGTGCGCTATTTATTGAAAAGCGCGCGGGTAAGTTGGTAAATCTAGAAGGCGCACTGCCGGCAAATATGCCAGTTGTTCACTCTGGAATCGGCCATACTCGATGGGCAACGCACGGTGGACCAACCGATCGCAACGCCCACCCGCACACAGATAATGAAGGCAAACTTGCAGTTATCCATAATGGAATCATCGAAAACTATTCTGAATTAAAAGCAGAGCTAAAAGCGCGCGGTCATTCTTTCTCGTCAGAGACTGATACGGAATCTGTGGCGCACTTACTTTCTGACCTTCGCAAATCTCACAATGGAGATCTAACTCAGGCAATGCGCGAAGCGGTTTCTCGGCTGCGCGGTTCTTTTACTTTGGTAGCAATCCACGCTGACGCCCCCGAAACAATTGTCGGCGTACGCCGTAATTCTCCTTTAGTTGTAGGCCTAGGCGATGGCGAAAACTTTATGGCATCTGATGTTGCAGCCTTTATTGATTACACCAAACGGGCAGTTGAGCTTGGCCAAGATGAGATCATCACGATGACACCTGCCGGAATAAAGATAATTGGTTTAGATGGCAAAGCGATCGCGCCCAAGGAGTACACAATCACTTGGGATGCGGCCTCTGCACAAAAAGGTGGCTTCTCCCACTTTATGCTTAAAGAAATCTTCGAGCAACCTAAGGCGGTTGCCGATACTTTAATTGGCCGCCTAACTGATAATAACCAAATCGAATTAGATGAATTACATATGTCAGAGGCCGATATAAAAGCGCTCAAGAAAATTGTAGTCATCGCTTGCGGCACCGCTTATCACGCTGGAATGATCGCCAAATATGTAATCGAAAAGTGGGCGAAGATTTCTGTAGAAGTCGAAATTGCCAGCGAATATCGTTACCGCGATCCAATTATCAATTCAAATACTTTAGTCATAGCGATCTCTCAATCTGGCGAAACTATGGATACCTTGATGGCGATCCGCCATGCCAAGGCGGCTGGTGCGCGTGTGTTAGCAATTTGCAATACCAATAGCTCAACCATTCCCCGCGAATCAGATGCCGTGCTCTACACACATGCTGGTCCAGAAATTGCGGTTGCATCAACAAAAGCGCTGCTGACCCAGATCGTTGCCGTTGATTTAATCGCGCTGCACCTAGCCCAGGTTCGTGGTGAATTAAGCGATATGCAGGTTCACGACCTTTACAACGAACTGCTGGAACTTCCTGGCAAGATTGAGCAAATATTAGAAACAGTTGAGCCGCTACGCGCGCTAACCCGGACTTTTGCCAAATCAGAGACTGTTTTATTTATTGGCCGCAATGTTGGTTATCCCGTTGTATTAGAAGGCGCACTTAAGTTAAAAGAGTTGGCCTACATCCACGCTGAGGGATTTGCAGGCGGGGAGTTAAAGCACGGCTCAATCGCCCTGATCGATGAAGCTAAAGGAACTCCAGTTATTGCAATTCTGTCTTCCGGAAGTGACCATGCACTTGATGAAAAGATGTTGAGCAATATTCAGGAAGTTAAAGCCCGTGGTGCGCGAGTAATAGTTATTGCACACGAAGGCGCAGAGGTAGTTGGCGCAGAACACATAATCCGCATCCCAGCTTGCTCACCGCTCTTCCAACCAATATTAGCCACTGTTCCGTTGCAGGTATTTGCATATGAAATGGCGGTTGCACGAGGTAACGATGTAGATCAGCCACGCAATTTGGCTAAATCAGTTACGGTCGAATAACCATGCCAGAAGTACTCGATCTTCGCCGTGCACAGATGCTACGGGCGCTTCGCTGGTCAGCAGCTCTCTTTATCGGATTTCTTCTAGTTACTCACCAAGTAGTAATCAATGGCCCACTGATTGAAATTGATAAATGGCTTCACGATTTAGATCGGCCGAAGTTCCAGGGGGTAAGTGGATTTATCATTCGCCGCTTAGATGATCTTGGTTTGCGTGGAGTTACCGCAACAGTTCTCTTAATTGCCGCCTTCTATATTGCGCGCCGCTTTAAAACTTGGCGCCCCCTTAATTTGGCAATTCTCTCTTTGATCAGCCTAAATCTCGTCGTTGGTGTCTTTAAATTCTGGCTGGGACGTACAAAACCTAAAGTTGGAATAGATCTGTTGCACTTTGGAGGAATGTCATATCCAAGTGGACACGCATCAAATGCCTTACTTACTTGGGGAGTACTGGCTTATTTAATTTATAGATATGCGCACGTAGATCGCTATCGTGGAAGGTTGGCTAGCGCCGGAGTCGCAACCATTAGTTTGACTGTCTGCATTGTTTCGCTTGTCCGAGATACTCACTGGTTCTCAGATTTACTCGGCGGACTCTTCGTTGGCGGTGCTTTATTGGTCTTAGTTATTGCGATTGATAGATATTGGCCATCTAATAGCCAACGCTCGTAACCCCAATTACACTAAAGCGCATGATTGATGGGATTGGTATCGATGTAGTAGATATCGCTCGCTTTGCCGAATCGCTAGAAAGAACTCCATCACTTCGTGAGAAGTTATTTACCCCAGCTGAAGCAAGTAAACCAATTCATTCTCTAGCTGCGCGCTTTGCGGCAAAAGAAGCACTTGCTAAAGCACTTAGCGCAGGGCACGGGCTTCCTTGGCACGACGCCGAAGTTATCAATCACGAAAATGGAAAACCAGAATTCCTCTTTCGTGGAGAAATCGCTGAGCTAGTTGATGGCGCAAAGGTTCACTTATCGCTTTCGCATGATGCTGGAATCGCATCTGCCGTGGTCGTGGTGGAGCGATGACAAACCGCGCAGAAGCAATCATTGATTTATCAGCGATCAGAGCAAATGTCGCTCTTCTCAAAGCAAGAGCTGGCGTTGATTTAATGGCGGTAGTAAAAGCTGATGCTTATGGACACGGACTTGTTCCGGTAGCAAAGGCTGCGCTAGAAGGTGGAGCCAACTGGTTGGGGGTTGCACTCCTTGAAGAAGCGATCACACTTCGTAAAGCAGGTGTTACTGCGCCGATCTTGGCTTGGCTGGTTCCACCAGGATCTGATTTTAAGAGCGCGGTTGATAGCGATATCGATATCGCAGTCTCATCAATTAAAGCACTTGAGGAAGTTGGAGCAGTTGCAGGATCAAAGAGACCGCGTGTTCATTTAGAAGTAGATACGGGTATGACCCGTGGGGGATTTCTATCAGAGTGGAATCAGATCGATGCCCACCACGTGCAAGGGGTTGAGATAATTGGCATCTTCTCCCACTTTGCTAGATCTGATGAACCAGGGCAGCCACAGAACCTTGAACAGTTGGCTAGATTTAAAGAAATGGTAGCAACGCTCGAATCTTTCGGTTATACAAAGATAATTCGCCACCTATCTAATTCGGCGGCAACGCTGCTGGATCCTGCATCAGCCTTTGACATGGTCCGCACCGGAATTGCGATGTATGGGTTAAGTCCAGATGTAAAAACCTTAGGCGATTCCAAGAAACTCTCTTTAAAACCGGCGATGGCTATGCGCGCAAAGTTACATTTAGTAAAAGATGTGCCAGCGGGATTGCCGGTTGGTTACGGTGCAACAGAAGTTACGAGAGCAGATACCAAATTAGGGTTGGTCGCTATGGGTTATGGCGATGGAATTCCACGTAGTGCAAGAAACGCAGGCATCTTCTTTAACGGCAAACGCGCACCGATTATCGGCCGAGTTTCTATGGATCAATTTGTAGTCGACCTTGGTGCGACATCAACTGCCCAATCTGGGGATTGGGTGAGTATTTTTGGCTCAGGATTGGGTGGGGAATACACAGCAGATGATTGGGCAAGCGCCGCTGGGTCAATTAATTACGAGATAGTTACACGAATCGGCCCACGAGTGCCTAGACTCTACGAACTATGAGCGCCGCACTGTTGCATGCAAAGGGTGTAAGCATCTCTTTTGGAGGACTTAAAGCCCTTCATGATGTCCACCTGGAACTTCGCCCTAATGAAGTAGTTGGAGTCATCGGACCCAACGGTGCAGGTAAGACAACTTTATTTAATGCGATGTGCGGATTGGTAAAGCCAGATTCGGGCAAATTTGAACTTCAAGGTAAAGAACGTGATTGGCCGCGTACTAATGAGCTAATTGACTTGGGTATCTCACGAACCCTGCAAGGAGTTGGACTCTTTCCTGAGTTAACTGTTTTGGAAAATGTCATGGTCGGAGCCCAAAAGTCAGCAAAGACCGGATTGATTTCTGCCGCCCTCGGAACAAATAAGCGAGATGAAGAGATATTGCGCGATAAAGCGATGCGCGCACTAGATCGTGTTTACGCCGGCACTTTGGCTAATCGCCGCGCAGATACCTTGGCCTATCCAGACACCAAGCGAGTT
>JAQCAO010000049.1 GCA_027731885.1 Actinomycetota bacterium
GGCTTTCTTATCACCGATTGAATTTAACGAACGTTTGAATTAACTAAAGGAAGCTTGGTAACTTCGGCAAGGCACTCTCGTCCCCGCACATCAATGACTACTTGATCGCCCAACTTAACTACGTTGCTAATGAGCGCTAGCGCAATCCCCTTTTTCAAGGTTGGCGAGAAAGTTCCGCTAGTTACAACTCCGATAATCTCGCCAGAAGAGTTCTTCACATCCATTCCCGCGCGTGGAATCCCTCGATCTTGGCTTACCAGCGCACGAATGCGCGGGTGCGCGCCTTTACTCTTTTCATCGCGCAGAGCTTGGCTTCCGCTGAAGTTTTCTTTATCCCAACCAATCGCCCAAGTTGCAGCGGCTTGAACTGGGGTAATGGATAGCGATAGTTCGTGGCCGTGAAGCGGATATCCCATTTCAGTGCGCAGAGTGTCTCGAGCGCCGAGTCCACAAATCAAACCTCCCAGAGGAGCGATGGCAGCGACGAGTGCATCCCAGACTTTTCCAGTTTCTTCCCAGCGCGGCACTAACTCGTACCCGTGCTCACCGGTATATCCAGTGCGACAAAGAATTAACGCACAACCGGCGATAGTTACATGTGCGAAGGCCATGTAATCCATTTCCGGATTCACGCCAAAACTCTCTATGACATCTTTCGAAAGTGGTCCTTGTACCGCAATTACTCCAAAGGATTGATGCTGGTTCTCAATTTTTATTCCGCTCGGAGCCTTAGCGATTAAATCGCCAACTACATCACTTGTATTTGAAGCGTTGGGGATCAAGAAGAGATCGCTATCACTATTGCGGTAGACGATTAAGTCATCAATCACCCCTCCGCTGGAATCGCAGTGCAGGGTGTATTGCGCCTGTCCATCGCTGATTCGATTTAGATCATTGGTAAATATTGAGTTTAGAAAGGTAAGCGCTCCCGATCCAGTGACGCTGACTTTACCTAGATGGGAGACATCGAAAATACCCACCTTTTCACGAACGGCGGCATGCTCGGCTAAAACACCTGCGCCCGGATATTCGATAGGCATAAGCCACCCGCCGAAATCAGCCAGCTTCGCCGAAAGTTGGATATGTCTATCGGCTAGTGGTGAATTTTTCATAGCGACAACTTACACTTACCCTCAGGTTAAAGCAGGTAGATTGCCAGATGTAAAACTAAAAGGAGTTTCAATGACAACGCTTGCCCTATCCGATGGAATCATCAAAGACGAGATTCTGGTAGTCGCTCTCGCCCATAAGAAATCTATGCGAGATGGCAAAGCGAACTTAGTTATTGAAAGTGGCGATATCGCCCTTGATCCCAAGAAGTTACTGCCGATCCTGGCAGATCTCGGAGCAACTGGAAAATTTGATGAAGTTATTAAGATCCCTGGAATCACTACTCGCTTACTGGTCTTCACCGGGATCGGCGAACATAAAACGGTGATCAATGATGAAGTTCTTAGACGAGCAGCGGGTGCGGCTGCGCGAGCGCTATCCGGAAGTTCTAGCGCCACGTTCTCGCTGCCGGCGAAGAAAATCTCCTCGCTCGAAGCTATCGCTGAAGGCATACTCCTGGGCTCGTATCTATTTAATAAGTTTCGAGTCGACTCCATGTCGCAACGCCAGCCAAGTTTGAAATCTGTAACAGTTCATTCGAATCTGGCCAGCGCTTCAGGTGCCAAAGAGGCCATTAAGCGCGCGGTTATCATCGGTGAGTACACAGCGCTAACCCGCGATTTAATCAATACTCCCCCAAGTCACTTAAACCCAGATTCTTTCTGTAAAGAAATCACCCAGTTAGTTAAGAAAGTTGGCGGCAGCGCTGCTGGGTTAAAGGTTTCTGTGCTTACGCAAGCGCAATTAAAGAGCAAAGGGTACGGCGGTATCACTGCTGTCGGACAAGGTTCGGCCAATCCGCCGCGACTCCTGCAGATCACCTATCGCCCAGTAAAGGTGAAGGCGAAGAAGACTTACGCTTATGTTGGCAAAGGAATCACCTTTGATTCTGGTGGATTGGCGCTAAAGCCTGCCGCTGGTATGGAGGCGATGAAATCTGACATGTCAGGTGCGGCGGCAGTTTGCGCGGCCACGATTGCAATTGCAATGATGAAACTTCCCGTCGCAATCGATTGTTATGCACCTCTTGCCGAGAACATGATTAGCGATAACGCGACCAGGCCGAGCGATATAATCACTATGTACGGCGGAAAGACCATTGAAGTTCTCAATCCCGATGCCGAAGGGCGGCTCGTTCTGGGTGATGCCTTGGTGAAGGCGCAGGAGAATAAAGACCTTGATGCAATTGTTGATGTGGCGACTCTCACTGGTGCACAAGTAGTCGCACTCGGAACGCGCACTGCGGCGATCATGACAAATAACGAAGAATTCAGCAATCACTTCTTTGCAATAAGTAGAGCCGCTGGCGAAGCGTTCTGGCCGATGCCACTTCCGATTGAACTTCGCGCATCACTAGATTCACCTGTTGCCGATATGGCAAATATCGGAGAGCGCATGGGCGGTATGTTGGTGGCAGGCTTATTCCTAAAAGAATTTATCTCACCAGAGTTACCTTGGTTACACCTAGATATCGCCGGTCCTGCCTACAACGAAGGTGAGCCATATGGCTATACGCCAGTGGGTGGAACGGGAATGGCTCTGCGATCCTTGGTCGCGCTGGCTCAATCTGCCGCAATTTCGTAATCCCAGGCCCGAACTGGCAAGATAGGCTCAGTCGGTAGATAGATTTACTAAGGAGCGCGCACAGGTGTCTAACTTTGATCTCGTAATTTTAGGCGGAGGCAGCGGCGGATACGCAGCAGCTCTACGCGGAGCGCAACTTGGATTAAACGTTGCCTTGATCGAAGCGGACAAACTCGGTGGCACCTGCCTACACCGTGGGTGTATTCCTACCAAAGCCCTCCTCCACGCTGGCGAGATCGCCGATGGAGCGCGCGATGCTAGCCATTTTGGTATTAACGCAACCTTTAACTCAATAGATATGACCGGCGTAAATTCCTACAAGGATGGCGTAATAACCAAACTCCATAAAGGGCTACAAGGTTTAGTTAAATCACGAAATATCACATTTATTGAAGGCCACGGCAAGCTGGTTGGCAAAGATACTGTCGAAGTAAATGGCACCAAATACACCGGAAAGAATATTGTTCTGGCAACTGGCTCTTACGCCAAGACGCTTCCTGGCCTAGATGTAGACGGCAAGCGTGTGATGACTTCAGATCACGCGATGAAATTGGATTTTGTTCCGAAGAGCGTAATCGTTCTCGGCGGTGGGGTCATTGGATGCGAGTTCGCCTCTGTTTGGAAATCTTTTGGCTCTGAGGTAACAATTATCGAAGGGCTGCCTCACCTCGTCGCTTTGGAAGATGAATCATCTAGCAAACTTCTGGAGCGCGCTTACCGCAAACGCGGCATTAACTTTGAACTTGGAGTCCGTTTCAAATCTCACGAAGTCACAGCAGATGGCGTCACTGTAACTCTCGAAGATGGCAAAACATTTAGCGCTGAGGTGCTTCTAGTAGCCGTTGGTCGGGGGCCAGTATCGGCGAACCTGGGCTATGAAGAGCAAGGAAATGCAATGGATCGCGGCTATATCCTGGTTGATAACAAGTGCCGCACCAACGTTCCTGGAATCTGGGCCGTTGGCGATTTAATCCCAACTTTGCAATTAGCACACGTTGGTTTTGGTGAGGGAATTCTCGTCGCAGAAGAGATCGCCGGACTGAACCCCCGTCCTATTAATTACGATGGCGTCCCTCGCGTTACTTACTCAGAACCGGAAGTTGCATCTGTTGGTCTCACAACAGCACAAGCAAAAGAGCGTGGCCATGATGTTGTTGAATTGAATTACGACTTAGCCGGAAATGGCAAGGCGCAGATATTACGTACTGCAGGATCAATCAAATTGGTTTCCCAAAAGGGTGGACCGGTGCTCGGAATCCACATGGTTGGTTCACGAGTTGGTGAACTACTTGCTGAAGCGCAATTAATCTTTAATTGGGAGGCATCAGCTGATGATGTTGCTCCATTTATTCACGCACATCCAACGCTTTCAGAAGCAATGGGCGAGGCTCACATGGCCCTTGCCGGCAAACCATTGCACGCTCACGGTTAACTAAGGAAAAGGAAGAACAATGACTTTCTCTGTAACAATGCCAGCACTTGGTGAAAGCGTTAGTGAAGGAACAGTAACTCGCTGGCTAAAAGCCGAGGGCGATCAAGTTGCAATTGATGAGCCACTCCTTGAGGTATCAACCGATAAAGTTGATACTGAAATTCCATCTCCTGTTGCTGGCACATTACAAAAAATTATCGTCGCAGTTGATCAAACAGTTCCAGTCGGTGCAGAGCTAGCGATCATTGCTGATGGTGCTGCGCCTGCTGCGGCACCAGCCGTAACAGCTCCTGTTGTTGCAGCTCCTGTTGTTGCAGCTCCTGTTGTTGCAGCTCCTGTTGTTGCGCAAACTCAGCCGCTTGATGCCTATGTAACTCCGATTGTGCGCAAACTTGCCACCGAACTCGGCGTAAATCTATCTACTGTCACAGGTACTGGAGTTGGTGGTCGAATTCGTAAAGAAGATGTTGAGGCCGCTGCTCCAAAGGCTGCGCCTGCGCCACTTTCCCCAACGCCAGCGGCTCCTGTCGCGTCAGCACCTGCCGCTCCGGGTGCACCTGCAAAATCAAGCGGTGCTAGCGTTGCCGTTTCGCCACTTCGCGGCACCACAGTAAAGATGTCAAGGCTTCGCAAAGTCATTGCAACACGAATGGTGGAATCTCTTCAAGTCAGCGCGCAACTTACAACTGTCATAGAAGTTGATGTAACTAAGATTGCGCGTCTGCGTGATCGCTCGAAATCTACTTTTGAGGCACGCGAGGGTGTAAAACTCTCATTTCTACCATTCTTCGCCGTAGCAGTTTGTGAAGCTCTCAAACAGCATCCAGTGCTTAACTCATCGGTTGAAGATGATCAGATTATTTACCACGGCGCAGAACACTTGGGCGTTGCGGTAGACACCGAACGCGGTCTCTTGGTTCCTGTGATTCATAACGCTGGTGATTTAAATATGGGTGGAATCGCTCGAAAGATTTCTGATCTAGCAGCGCGTACACGTGAGAACAAGGTGACTCCAGATGAGCTCGGTGGTGGAACATTTACATTGACCAATACCGGTAGCCGTGGCGCTCTCTTTGATACGCCAATTATCAATCAACCACAAGTTGCAATCCTCGGCCTCGGCGCTGTAGTTAAGCGCCCAATGGTTGTAAAAGGTGAAGATGGTGGCGAAACAATTGCAATTCGATCAATGGTTTATCTTGGTCTTTCTTATGATCATCGAGTTGTTGATGGTGCAGATGCTGCACGCTTCTTAGTCACTTTAAAAGAGCGCCTTGAAGGCGGATCTTTTGAGTCGGATCTAGGTCTGTAACTTCTGTGGCCGTGGCGCAGCGGATTGCCATCACTGGCGCATCTGGACTTATCGGAAGCGCGCTAGTTGGGCATTTAAAATCAGAAGGCCACACGGTACAACGCTTAGTTCGCAGGGCAACGGTTGCCCCAGATGAAATTCGCTGGGATCCTAAGACTGGATTTGTAGACGTTGAAGCACTCCGCGGAGTTGATGCGGTAATCCATTTAGCTGGAGTAGGCGTCGGTGATAAGCGTTGGACGAAGCGATATAAATCAGAGATTTTAAACTCCCGTTTGCTGGGTACTACTGCAATCGCAAATGCCGTCGCCGAAGTTAAGCCACAAGTCTTTATCTCCGCTAGTGCAATCGGCTGGTATGGAGACTCTGGAAATCGCGCCGTGACCGAAAGCGATTCCGTAGGTCATGATTTCTTAGCGGCAGTTTGTCGCGAATGGGAAGGTGCTGCGGATTTGGCTGGTGATGTGCGCACAGTAAAACTTCGTACAGGCCTAGTTCTTGATCCCACTGGTGGTGCGCTTGGAAAAATGTTGCCTCTCTTTAGATTTGGCTTAGGCGGAAAGTTAGGCTCAGGAAAGCAATGGTGGTCTTGGATCACTCTCCACGATGTGGTTCGGGCGATTGTATTTAGCCTTGAGAAGAATATTTCAGGTCCGGTTAATTTAACTTCACCAAATCCAGTGACTAATCAGGAATTCACTTCAGCCCTGGCGCGCGCAATGAAGCGACCTGCGCTCTTTCCTGCTCCAGCTATTGCCTTGAAGATCGCCCTTGGAGGATTTTCAAGTGAAGTCTTAGGCTCCAAAAAAGTTATGCCAACTGCGCTTGCTGATGCAGGGTTCCAATGGGATTACCCACATATTTCAACTGCGCTGGAAGCCCTCGTCGAGTAATAACTCTTCTGCCGCTAAACGCCCAGAAAGTAGCGCGCCATTTTGTGAAGGTGCATTTAGGTAATCACCAGCGCAGTAAATGTTCTCATTATATTTGTAATTCTTTACCTGTTCTGCCCCAGGGGCGAATAATGGAAGCGCCGAATGAATCTCATACTTTGCAAGGAAGCGCCACTCCTCCGTAGATCTGCCCCATACAAGTGCCAAATGGCGCCGCACTTCTGATTCGGATGCGTGATAAATCGTTGTTGAAGAGACCAAGGATTGGCCAACGGGTGCGTAATGCTCCGCCAAATTTGAGATCACGATTGAGTTAACAACTGGCCCACGATTTTGCGAATCAATTACTAGCTGTGCAGTGTCAGTAGGTGAGTCTTCAGTTGAGTGATACCAAGTGGTAGCGCTGAGCAATGGCTTAACTTGATCTGCTCCTAACAGTTGCCCAGCGGTCGTAAGATCTGTCGCGACAATTACCTTTTCGGCTGCAAAATCGCCATCGCTGGTTGCTACAACTTTTCCGCGGATTTCTTCTACACGAGTATTGAGCTTGAGATTTTTTACGCGTTTAGCCAACGCCAGGGGTAAGGAGGCAACGCCATCAGCCGGAACGCCTGAGCGACCCGATATAAAAGTACCGATTATTTCTCTACCGACAACGGCGCTAACCCGTGAAGGGTCGGCGAGAAATACGCCTTGCAGGAAAGGCTTTAAAACTTTTCGGTATAAATCCGAACATCCGCTGCGCAGTAGATGATCTTCAAGGCTCTCAGCGCGATCTGGCTTTGAAATAAGATACTTTAAAAAGGCAGCCTTCGAAGAAAGAGACCCGGAAGCGGAAGAGAAGGAAGAAAGGAATGAGGTACGTGGATCGCCTAAGGTAACGAACTCTGATCCAAATGAGACTCGTATCGAACGCGGAGCTACTTTGAAATCTAACTCCTCTGCGATCGCCCAACGTTTGATCTCTGGGTAATTTAGATTAATTAGTTGAAAGCCTCGATCAAGGATGAACCCATCGATTAAATCACTTGCAATTCGACCGCCTGGCCTATCGGCAGAATCAATAACCACAACATCTGCGCCGGCATCTTGCAGAGTTAGGGCAGCGCTCAGACCAGCTAACCCCGCTCCAATTACTACATACATCTAAATCTGCAAACCTTACTTATTCTGCAATTTAGATGGCCACCAAACCTTTGGCCCAATATCGTGAACCAGAGCAGGTACCAGAATCGAGCGAACAATGATGGTATCTAGCAGAACGCCAAAGGCAACCGCAAAACCTAATTGCGCAAGTGGCACAAGAGGTAGTAACCCAAGAACGGCGAACGTTGCCGCTAAGACAATTCCTGCAGATGTAATTACGGCACCAGTTACGGTAACGCCCTTGATTACTCCCGCACGCGTACCAATCTTCGCGCTCTCTTCACGAACCCGAGTCATCAAGAAGATGTTGTAGTCGATACCAAGGGCGACAAGGAAGATAAAGGCAAATAGCGGGAAGGAGTTACCTCCACCAGCAAAACCGAAGATGTGATTAAAGACAAGCGCGCAAACACCTAGGGTTGCGAAGTAACTTAAGACGACCGTTCCTAGCAACAGAACTGCGCTGAGAATACTGCGCAGAAGCACTCCAAGAATTATCGTAATTACCAAGAGAATGATCGGAATAATTGTTTTATTGTCGCGATCATTTGCCGCTCTCACATCGAAGTAAACCGCGCTAGTTCCACCAACTAGAGCAGACGCATCGGCGGACTGAGCAAGTTGCCGAATCTTGGGAATGTCATTTCCCGCTTCAACGCTGTCAGGTGCGGCCGACAGGGTTACGTTAAGGATGGCTCGACCATCGACTACTTTAATTTCCGGTGCAGGTTGACCAGCAACTGGCGCTGAACTGAGCGCTGGAACAACTTCTGTAACACCAGGTGCTGACTTAATTGCCGCTGTTACTGCACCCAATTTATCGGCGCTAACCACAATCTGAGTTGGGTCGCCCTCCCCTCCTGGGAAGTGTTTAACAAGGAGACGTTGCCCCACAACTGATTCAGGATTTCCAGTGAAGGTATCGACTGTTCCGATTCCATCTGCTTTAAGAGTTGTCGAAGTGAGCGCAAAGCCCAACAAGACAATTCCTGTAATTACCCACGCTTTTCGTGGATTGCGACCAATTCCATTTGCAACTTTTGACCAAGTACCAGTCATTGCGTGGTCATCGCCATCATTCTTTGGAATTCGCGGCCAAAAGATCCAGCGTCCAAAAACCAATAGCAACGCTGGCAACAAGGTAAGAATTGTGATCATTGAGACCACGATGCCGATTGCTCCGATTGGACCAAGACCAGCGGTGTTTGTTAATTGGCTAAAGAGTAGAACCATCAATGAGATAGCGACCGTTGAACCGGAGGCAAGGATTGGTTCCCATACCCCCTTGTAAGCGGCGCGCATTGCAACAAATCTATTATCGGTGAAATGAAGTTCTTCCCGGTATCGGGCGATAAGCAAGAGGGCATAATCCGTTGCTGCACCAATGACTAAGACCGAGAGAATTCCTTGCGATTGACCATCAACATCAATGATGTCGTTCTTAGCTAAGAGATAAACAATTCCACCAGCAGTCGAAAGTGCTAGTAGAGCCGAGAGCAAAGGAATTATCCATAAAACTGGAGAGCGATAAACAACGATAAGAATGACCGCAACAACCGCGAGCGTAGTAAGTAATAACTTAGAATCGATATCACCAAAGGCGCCAAACAAATCGCCTAACAATCCGCCCGGCCCGGTTACATAAGGCTCGAATCCATTGGCCTTAGCAATCGTTTCAATATCCTCGCGTAGCGCCTCAATCACCGCCGGAAGCGCTGGTTCATCATTAGGTAGCAACTTTGAAATTGCATTTCCGTCAAGGGGAATATTTGCTAAGAGCGCCTGGCCGTCTTGTGCCGGAAAGACAGAAATCGCCTGACCTGGCGCTAGATAATCGCTGATTTTCGCTGTTGTTTCAGCCAGAGTTAAATCTCCAACTTTACTAACGTGCCCTTGAACTGCTGCAAAAGTTTCTGGGGTAAATCTACCTTCAAAGAGTATTAACGCTGGGAAGTTAAATGAATCCTGGGTAGAAAACTTCCTGATCTCATCGGCAGCTAAGGTCGCTTCTGCGCCCTTCGGCAAGAATGACGAGTTGTTATTTTCTTGGACCGAAGTTAGCTTTCCAAATAGTGGGCCGAAGATTCCAGTGATTATGAACCAAGAAATCACCACCAACATCGCTATGGCATATGGTTTTCTATTTTTTTGGGCGCTTTGGATAGACACGATAAATTCGGCCTTTCAGGCTGGAGGTTGAGCAGGGTTCGCTGGGGTTCGCTAGGAGGACAGCCTACCTTTAGGCTATCCCTGTGCCTTTTACCTCACCATTGAGTCCCGCTCAGATCGCGACAGAAATTGCTGTAGATCACGTGGGTCTTCTCGATTACGAGCAAGCGCTTGTTTT
>JAQCAO010000050.1 GCA_027731885.1 Actinomycetota bacterium
GAAAAACGCCTCTAAATAAATCACATCCAATGGATCCGCGTTCTTTGGCCAAATTGGTTGTCCAAGAAGTTGAACGCCAATTTAACGTGACCAGATTTGATTTAGTTGGAAATTCTTGGGGTGGGTGGATCGCACTCGAACTCGCCGCCGAACATCCGCAATCTGTAAGGAGCGTTGTCGCCTTGGCGCCGGCAGGCTTCTGGCTAGCCACCTTTGTGCAGAGTTTTTCAGGAGTGTCAGCGTTTCGCTTTTTGGCGAGAAGTTCTGCGGCGATAGCGCCGGCATTTTTAAAGTACGAGTGGGCGCGCAAATCAGGTTTTGAGAGAGTCAGTCCGCGCTGGCGAAATTTCTCCTCCGAGCTTTGCTCAGATGCAACGCTTGCAATTGCTAACTCCCCTGGATATGCAGCAGGCTCAAATGGAATGCTGCAGAAGCGTTTTGATTCTGTGATTGATTCTGCGATTCCAGTAACTATCATTTTTGGCGATAGCGATAACACTTTACCTGCGACATCTTGCCAAGAGCGCACTATGGCACCAGCTCACTCGAAGTGGAAGATCTTTGAAGAGTGCGGTCACGCACCAATGTGGGATCACCCACAGGAAGTGGCAGCAGAAATCTTTGCCGCAGCTGGTGTAAGTAAATGAGTAACGATCTCGTCACCGTTGTTTACTTCTGGAAAATCAGAGAGCGCAAAGTTGGATTTGCGCTCTTGCACATGGCTTTAGATCGTCGCGTAATTCGTAGATTTAAAGGTGTGCGCTTTGCAAAAATGCTCGGAACCGGAAAAGGTGAAACCTTTACCCCGCGTGATGCCGACGCCCAGCGTTGGGGCGCGCTGGCAGTAATTGAGAAATCTCAAATTGATGCGTTAGATAATTCCAAAATTGTTAAGCGTTGGCGTAAAAATAGCGCCGATGAAGTTAGATACTTGCTCGATCCCATTTCATCGCATGGCCTTTGGGCGAAGGTGAATCCCTTTGATTACGAGAAAAGCGCCGGAACAGGTGAAGTCGTCGCCATAACCCGGGCCCGAATTAAATGGGCGCAGAACCTGCGCTTCTGGAAAGCAGTCCCACCGGTTACATCTAGCCTGCATTCATCACCGGGTTTACTAAAGACAATCGGCATTGGCGAGGCACCAATCGGATTGCAGGGAACTTTTTCTCATTGGCAGACAGGTGCAGACCTTCGTAACTTTGCCTATAAAGGCGCGGCCCACCAAGAAGCGATCGCGGCCACTGAGCGATATGCTTGGTATGCCGAAGAACTCTTTGCGCGCTTTGCGGTGCGCGAAATCCGCGGTTCGTTTGAGTAATTAGCGGTTTCTACTAAAGGGATTACTAGGGCAGACTAAGCCTATGTCGATCCGTCATTACAACCCGCGCCGGCGTCAACGCCGCGGTATCTCGGATCGCTTACGCCTTTTCCTATATTTGATTCTCTCTGGCGCGCTACTTCTGCAAGTCTCATATCCGTTGCTAGATGGTGAACCACTTCGCGTTGTAACTATTGCAACTGTTTATTGGGGTGCAGCAGCAATGGCGCTTCACGCGCTACTCTCTTTTGGTGCACGTTATGCGCTGACTTATCTGGCAATCTCACTCACCTTTGGATTCTTTATTGAATTACTCGGTGTATCTACTGGTTGGCCTTTTGGCGTTTACGAATACGATCCATCGCTGGGCGCGCAATTAATTAGCGTTCCGCTAGTTGTTCCCTTTGCGTGGGCGATGATTGCACATCCGATTTTATGTGTTGCAAGGCGCGTCACCAAAAACTGGGTCTTTCTCTATGGTGGATTCGGAATGATGGCTTATGACCTATTCCTCGATCCACAAATGGTTAGCGGCGGTCGCTGGACTTGGGAGGTAACTGGCGCACACGTTCCATTTATGCCAGAAATACCTTTATCAAATGCCTTTGGTTGGTTGTTATCTGGAATGGCTTTGATCGCGATGCTCCACTTGGCACTCCCCCGCGAACGCAGAAAACAGAGCGCGAGTTACACCGCTGTCGATATCTTCTTAATCTGGACTTGGTTTGGTGGCGTTATCTCAAATCTCTTCTTCTTTGATCGCCCTGGAATAGCGTTTCTATTCGGTGCTTGCTTTGGTCTCTTCCTGGCACCATATCTTTTCTCTCGCTGGCTCGGGCGCCCTTAAATATTTAAACGTGCTTACTAACCTTATATTCTTTGTTGCACTTATATTGCTCGCGTTGGCGATCGCCAATTTCTTTACTATTCGCCGCCCGTCAGCTGCATCTGAGCGCAGTGAAATCGTCAGCGTTCTGATCCCGGTGCGCAATGAAGCGGAAAATATCGCTGACTTGGTACTCACCCTGCAAGCACAGCAGTTCTTGGCTCAGCCAGAGATTATCTTTATAAATGACTCTTCCACTGATGAGACCTCAAAGAAATTGCAGGAAGTGATTGATGGTGGAGCGCAGATCAAAGTTATCAACGCCCCCGGCCTTCCGAGCGGCTGGATGGGTAAACCTTGGGCGCTACAGCAAGGATATTTGCAGGCTAAGGGTGAGATTGTCGTGACTCTCGATGCCGATGTCCGCTTAACTCCAACTGCAATTTCCCAAGCGATCGCGATGCTAGGTGAGCGTTCATTTATCTCGCCATATCCAAAGCAGATTGCCAAAACGCTAATCGAGCGTTTAATTCAACCTTTACTGCAATGGTCGTGGATGAGCACAGTGCCATTGCGTATTGCCGAGAAATCTTCACGGACTTCACTCGCTGTAGCAAATGGTCAATTCTTTGTAGTCCGTAAGAGTGCGTTAAGCCAGATCGGTGGATTTACCGCAATCGCATCTGAAGTGCTTGATGACATTGAACTTGCGCGGGCGCTAATTAAATCTGGGGCACGCGGTGGAGTTGCTGATGGTTCTGCACTTGCGCAGACTCGAATGTATAAGAACTTTGCCGAAGTAAAAGCTGGTTACGGAAAATCTCTCTGGAAAGCATTTGGTAGTAAGAGTGGCAGCGCTGGTGTAATTATTTTTCTCTTTGCAACCGGCATAGCCCCCGTAATTTCCTGGTTTGCGGGAAACCCACTTGGATTCTTAGCCTATGGATTTATCGTTTTTACCCGCATGCTCAGCGCTAATCGTTCACGTGGGCGAGCCCTGGATGCGCTGCTCCATCCAATTTCCTGCGCTATCTTGATCTACCTAATTATCTATAGCTGGCGCGCACGCGGAGTTGTGGCGTGGAAAGGTCGCACGCTATGAGTAAAGTTAAGTCCAATAAACCTGCAGTGGCTGTGATCGGTGCGGGCATGGGTGGAATGGCAACTGCGGCTCGTTTGGCGAAAGCCGGCCATCAAGTAACTGTCTATGAAGCATCTGATCGCCACGGCGGAAAATGCCGCACCGAATGGATCGGCAATTACGCATTCGACACCGGACCATCTTTACTAACTCTGCCTGCGGTTTATCGTGATCTCTTTCAGCGCACTGGCGATGTTTTGGGTCGAGTTTTGGAGTTAATCCCAGTAAATCCATCTTTTGATTATCGCTTTGCAGATGGAAAATCAGTGAAGTTCGCCAATCTTTCGCGCAAGGAAACCCTGGCGGCTATAACCGAATCTCTCGGCGCTCCAGCAGCTCAAGAGTGGGATCGAGTTATGCGCAAAGCAGAAGCGATGTGGGATGTTTCGCGTGAGCCCTTCATCGAATCAGAGTTGCGTTCTATCGCATCGCTTTTAAAGCGCCCTACGTTGCTTCGTGACTTACGGATTATTGCGCCCTGGAAATCGCTACGCGATTTAGAGATCAAAGATCTGCGCCTTCGCAATATCTTGGATCGTTACGCGACATATAGCGGATCAGACCCCCGGGTTGCACCAGCGGTTTTGGCTTCGATCGCCTTTGTAGAAGAAGCATTCGGCGCTTGGCACATTAAAGGTGGCGTTGGAAAATTAGCTGATGCTCTTTACCAGCGATGCTTAGATCGCGGCGTTAAATTTGAATTTAAAGCATCGGTCGTATCGATTAACCACGATACCCATCGCGTAACCGGCATTTCCCTGAGCGATGCTCGCACCATCGACTATCAAGTAATCGTTGCCAACGCCGATGCCTCAATTGTCTATAACAAATTGATTACTGGCAAGGTAGCAAAGTTAAAGCGTACGAGAAAAAGCCTTGCCAAAGCAGAACCTTCACTTGCTGGTTTCTCGCTCCTTCTTGGACTTGCCCCTACGGATAAAGCCACGGGTTTATCGCATCACAACGTCTTCTTTCCAAAAGATTACGATCAAGAGTTTGAAGATATCTTCAACCGCAAAGTGCCCGTTGCAGACCCAACAATTTATATTTGCGCACCAAAGGATGATGCAATGGTTAAGCACCCAGGTCACGAAGCCTGGTTTATCTTGGTTAATGCACCGCGCCATGATGAAAGTGGCGCAGATGGATTTAACTGGAACGATAAAGAACAGAACCATAGCTATGCCATGAAAATAATTGACTCACTGGAAGCGCAAGGCATCTCAATTCGCGATCGCTTAGAAGTTTTAGAGATTCGTACTCCGGCAGATTTAGAACGCTCTGTTGGTGCACCTGGTGGAGCAATTTATGGAACATCTAGCAATGGCGCACGCTCGGCATTTATGCGCGCCAAGAATCGTTCACCACTTAGCGGCTTGTACTGCGTTGGAGGTTCTGCTCACCCGGGTGGTGGCTTGCCGTTAGTTGGGCTAAGCGCCGAAATCGTTGCGGAAGCTATTGCGGGCAAAGCGAGCCACTAAACCAAAACTAATCACCTGCAAAATGGCGAGAATTGCTAGAGATAAATCAACTAATTCCAGACCAAGGGCGTAAGAAACTAGCGCGATAAAGATAAAACTGGCGCGGACAGGTCGTTCTGCCGGAGTGACGATTCCTAAATCTGAAACCCCTAATCCCCCTAATCTAGCGCGCGCATATTCTTGTGTTGAAGCTATGACATAAGTAGCAAGGACTAACCAAGCAGGCGCACCGATTTGATAGGCCACATAAAACCAGAGCGATTCGCTAATGCGATCTGCAGTTGCATCCAATATTGCACCAAAGGAACTCTGCCGCTTCTGAAATATCGCAACGCTGCCGTCGATTCCATCGGCGTAAAGCGAGAGTACTAAGAGCGGTATAGCCCAAAGCGATAGCGGATTTACAGCCATTGCAACGGCAAAGACGATACCGAGCAAGGTCAAGATATTCGGCGTTACTCGCACTTTCAATAAAGCCTTAGCCGATGCAAAAGAGATCGCCAACCAAACTTTTACAATCCCTTTAATCTCGGCTCCCCCGTGGAGATCGCTCCAGATTGAGTTGAACTCTTCTTTCTTCATGCCCGCTTCTTATCTTTAATCTGCGCAAAAATCTCGCGCGTTGCAGTAGATGTGTTCATTGTGTAGAAATGTAGGCCAGGAACTCCGGCAGCAAGTAACTCTTCGCAGAGTTTTGTTGCTAACTCAACGCCTAACTTTCGAACATCATCTGGATTATCTTTTACTCTTTCAAAGGCGGCAGAAATATCGGTAGGAATAGGGGTGCCACTTAACTCAGCCATGCGATTTAACTGATTGACATTAGTAACTGGAAGAATTCCAGCGATGATCGGCAGTTGCGATCCACGCGCCGATAATTTCTCGACAAGTGATTTCCACTTATCTACTTCAAAGAAAAATTGTGTCGTAGCAAAGCTTGCTCCCGCTGCCTCTTTGCGAATAAGTGTTTCGATATCTGCGGCAAAATTTCCTGCAGATGCGGGATGGCCATCAGGAAATGCCGCAACTCCAATAGTAAAACCGCCAAAGTCTGCGGCGAGAGACACTAACTCATCTGCGTGATTTAATCCGCCCGGCGTTGAAACCCACGGTGCGCGTGGTCCGCCTGTTGGATCACCGCGCAGCGCCAAAATGTTATCGATCCCCGCTGCTTTATAGCGCGTTAAAATCTCAAGCAGTCCTTCTCTCGTTGAACCGACGCAAGTTAAATGTGCAACGACCGGCAACTTTGTATGTTCGGTAATTTCAGAGGTGATCCGAATTGTGCGATCGCGCGTTGATCCCCCGGCCCCGTAAGTTACTGATATGAAATCAGGGGCGATTGGCTCAAGCGCGCTAATTGCGCTCCAGAGGCGAGTTTCACCCTCTTGATCCTTCGGTGGAAAGAATTCAAATGAGTATGTGACCGCGTCTCCGTCTCGATCCATGCGCATCTCCATGCGGTCAGGGTACCGTTGCGACGTGGTTAACGATGCGCGTGGCACGCTCCTTGAGATTCGGGGACAAGTCCAGAGTGAACTCACCTCATATTTAGCGTTGCAGCGTGAATACCTTGGCGCAATCGGCTCCGAGTTGATTCCGGTCTGCGATGCCCTTGAGTCATTTCTCTTAGAAGGCGGCAAACGTTTACGTCCGCTCTTTGCATATGCCGGATTTAGCGCAACTGGTGCAGTTGCGACCGCGGCAGATATTCGCGCCTTTACCAGTCTCGAGTTATTGCAAGCTTGTGCGCTGATCCACGATGATCTGATGGATCGATCAGATACACGACGCGGTAAACCTGCGATACATCGCCACTTTGAAAATTTGCACCAAACCCAAGCGATGAATGGGCTAGCCGATCAATTCGGTGAAGCAGCTGCTGTCTTGTTAGGTGATCTAGCGCTGGTTTGGTCAGATCATTTGCTTCACACATCTGGTGTAACAAATGATGCGCTGCTATCTGCGCTATCAGTACACGATGAGATGCGGATTGAGTTAATGGCAGGGCAGTATCTTGATGTTCGCGAAGCCGGTGAGAAATCCCTCAGCGTTGATCGTTCGCTTCGTATCGCAAGATATAAATCTGGAAAATACACAATTGAGCGCCCGCTGCATTTAGGAGCAGTGTTAGCAATTACCGATCCGGCAGAGCGCAAGGAGTTAACCAATATTTTGAGCGCTTATGGACTACCGCTCGGTGAGGCTTTCCAACTGCGTGATGACATGCTCGGAATCTTCGGAGATCCATCAGTGACTGGCAAGCCTGCCGGTGATGATATTCGCGAAGGAAAGCGGACCGTTTTGATGGCGATGACCTTTGAGCGCGCAGATCAGCAGACCAAGACAAAGTTGAGCGCCGCCCTAGGTCGCGAGGATCTAACTTCTGCAGATATTGAAGAGGTCCGCTCATTAATTACCGCAACAGGTGCAGTAAAAGATGTCGAAGATCTCATCGATGGCCTACTTTCCAACGCGCTAACTGCCGCAAATTCTGATGAAATTGCCCCTTCAGCCCGTGAGTTACTGGTTGAACTTGCAACTAGCGCAATCCGTAGGAGTCATTAATGTCCGCCAGAGTTAAAGGTCCGACAGATCACGTTGTTGTTGTCGGTGCCGGGTTGGCTGGCCTGAGCGCTGCGCTTCGTTTAGCAGGTGCCGGGCGCAAGGTAACTGTTGTTGAACGTGAGAGCGTTCCGGGTGGAAGAAATGGTCTGCTCGAAAAAGATGGTTACTCATTTGATACTGGACCCTCTGTTTTAACAATGCCTTCGCTCATTCAAGATGCCTTTAGCTGCGTTGGCGAAGATATGAAAGATTGGCTAGAACTCTCTCCCTTGAAGCCGCTTTACCGCGCCTTTTATCACGATGGATCGCAGATAGATGTGCATGCAAATACCGCGGAGATGGAAGAAGAGATTCGACGCACAGTTAGCGCCGAGGAAGCTCTGGGCTATCGTAGATATGTTGAATTCGTAACCAAGCTTTACAAGTACGAGATGAATGATTTTATTGATCGAAATATTGATTCTCCATTTAACCTGTTAACGCCAAACTTGGCTCGCTTAATTGCACTTGGTGGATTTAGAAAGCTATCTCCAAAAGTAAATCAATTTTTAAAAGATCCGCGCTTGCAGAAGGTTTACTCTTTCCAAGCGATGTATGCGGGGGTTAGTCCACAGCAAGCCTTAGCGATTTATGCAGTAATCGCTTATATGGATTCAGTCAACGGTGTCTTCTTCCCTAAGGGTGGAATGCATGCGGTTCCTCGCGCCCTTGCCGCGGCTGCGCAAAAGCACGGCGTTACCTTTAAATACAACACAACTGTCACTAAATTAGATGTTGTAAACGGTCGCGCTAAAGCGGTAATTACCAATACCGGAGAGCGGATTGAATGCGATGTTGTCGTGATGAATCCAGATCTGCCAGTCGTTTGGCGAGATCTGCTCGGCAAAACTCCGCTCTCAATTAAGCGCCTTAAGTACTCACCATCTTGCGCAACGCTACTTGTTGGCTCTTCCAAGAAGTACGATCACGTAGCTCATCACAATATTCACTTTGGAAAATCTTGGGATGGCGTCTTCGATGAATTGATCAAGAAGAAGACTTTGATGAGCGATCCTTCAGTCCTAGTCACAATCCCGACTAAAGATGATGAAGCCCTAGCACCAGCTGGCAAAGAGAGTTATTACATTCTCTATCCAACCCCAAATTTAGATGCTGATATAGATTGGAAGAAAGAAGCCCGCCCATATCGCGATCACATGATCAAAACGTTGGAAGATCGCGGATATACCGGTTTCGGTGACTCAATTGAAACAGAAGTTATGACCACGCCACTTGATTGGCAGGCACAGGGTATGGAACGTGGCGCACCATTTGCTAGCGCACATACTTTCTTCCAAACTGGACCTTTCCGTCCGCGCAATATCGCCGCTGGCTTTGAAAATGTAGTTTTCGCAGGTTCGGGTACCCAACCTGGCGTTGGCGTTCCGATGGTTCTTATCTCTGGTCGTTTAGCAGCAGAGCGAATCGTAGGTCCGGTTAAGTAAGTGAATGAGTTAAACGCTGCCGGAATTCACGATCCAGAACTTCGCGCTTCATACCAAGAGTGCAAGCGGTTAAATTCTCTACACGGTAAGACTTACTACCTCGCTACCTTACTTTTGCCAGCAGCTAAACGCCCTTTCGTTCATGCTCTATACGGATTTGCTAGATATGCAGATGAGATAGTCGATGATCTAGCATCGACGCTAACCCCCGCTGAAAAAGCGGAGGTACTTAGAAAGTGGAGTTCTGAGGTTTTAGCGGGACTTAAATCTGGCTCAACTAGTGATGCCGTAGGTAAGGCGTTAATTGATACGGTGCAACGTTTTGCTATTCCGCATCAACACTTTGTAGATTTTCTCCATTCGATGGAGATGGATCTAACCGTTACGCAATATAAAACTTTTGATGATCTATATGAATATGTCTACGGTTCAGCAGCAGTAATTGGCTTAGAGATGGCCCCTATCCTGGGTGGAGATATCGTCAACTCCTTAGAGGCGGCTAAAGATTTAGGTGTGGCCTTTCAATTAGCAAACTTCATCCGTGATGTTGGCGAAGATCTAGACCGTGGTCGTATCTATCTGCCCCTTGATGAGTTGGCAGCATCAGGTGTAACTCCTGAGATGCTCTATGCCCGTAAGTTAACCCCCGAAATTATTGCCGCGCTCAAGTTCCAGATTGCTCGGGTAAGGCAGTTACAGAAAGCGGC
>JAQCAO010000051.1 GCA_027731885.1 Actinomycetota bacterium
CTCACCCCCTCGGCCTGTCCAACCGGTGGCTTATACCCCCAAGTTGGCCACTTTGTCAGCCACTTGGGGAAGAAAATCCCTCATCCTTGAGCGCGAATAAAAATCCCCCTCGGTTGGGTGAGGGGACTTTAACGAACCAAGTCCCCGGCCCAGCCGAGGGGGATTTTCAGTAAGCGAAAACTTACTTGAGTGTGACCTTTGCGCCAGCTGCTTCGAGAGCTGCCTTTGCCTTCTCTGCTGTCTCCTTGTTTGCCTTCTCAAGAAGTGTTGCTGGAGTTGCATCAACTAGGTCCTTTGCCTCCTTCAAGCCAAGGCTTGAATTGAGGTTACGAACTTCCTTGATCACTGCAATCTTCTGTGAGCCTGCATCTTCGAGGATAACTGTGAATTCATCTTGTCCAGCATCTGCTGCGCCACCTGCTGCTGCGCCACCTGCTGCTGCTGCTGCAACTGGTGCTGCTGCTGTTACATCGAATTCAGTTTCAAATGCCTTAACGAACTCTGAAAGTTCGACAAGTGTCATTTCCTTGAACTGAGACATTAAATCTGCTGATGAGAGCTTTGCCATTTTATATTTTCCTTTTCTTTATTCCGCTGGAGTTTCTGCTGCATCTGTTGCAGGAGCAACTTCAGCGACAACTTCTTCTGTAACTTCTGCAACTGCTTCAGCAGCAGGAGCTGCTTCTTCAACTGCTGGAGCTTCTGCAACTACTGGAGCTACTTCTGCTACAGGTGCTGGTGCACCACTTTCCATCTTGATACGAAGTGCATCGAAGATACGCGCTGCCTTAGCAAGCGATCCCTTCATTGCACCAGCAAGCTTTGCCAAGAGAACCTCGCGAGACTCAAGATCAGCTAGCTGCATGATTTCTGCAGTTGTAACGAACTTACCTTCGTAGATTCCACCCTTAACGACAAGAAGTGGATTCTCTTTCTGGAAGTTCTTTAGGTGACGTGCTGCATCAATTGGATCACCCTTGATAAATGCAAGTGCTGAAGGACCAACAAGTAGATCATCAGAGATGTCCACGCCGGCGTTCTTCGCTGCAATCTTGGTAAGGGTGTTCTTGACGACGCTGTACTTGGTATCTGCACCAAGGCTGCGACGCAATTCCTTCATCGAAGTCACGGTTAGACCGCGATATTCGGTTAGGTATGTTGCGCTAGCTGACTTGAAATCTTCAGTCAGTTCAGCAACTGCTGCTTCTTTTACTGGGCGAGCCATTCGGTTCACCTTTCGCTAGTTTTTCGATTTACCTCAGGCAATAAAAAATCCGTGACGCGTAAATGCGCACGGATTAATGTGAACACCTACGCGGGTTGAGATTCCTCAATTATCTTCACTCTTGCGAGATCAGACCTGCGGTCTTTGGTTATGGGCAAAGGTTAAGGGTTCTCAACCCAACGGGTCAAATCACGCCTATTTGGGCGCTCGGCGAACCAAAATTGTTGATCCAGTTATAGAGATCACGACCGCCAAGAGAACTCCGGTGTACTGCGACCGTGAGATAACTTCTTGTGAAAAAGCGAGGCTGCCGAGAACGAATGAAAACTCGCCAATCTGACTGACACCAACCCCCAAAAGCGATCTCTTAACGCTCATCTTCCCCCATCGCGCCAACAGCATTGTGGGGAAAGTTTTAAGGATGACCATTAAGAAAATAAATAGCGCGGCAAACGGTGCTGCCTCAAAAACCTCGGCAGGTTGGATCAGTGTGCCTACAACAACAAAGAAGAGGACCGCAAAGAGATCACGGAATGGGAGTATGGCTTTTCTGACATCTTCAGTATCTCTACTTTGATTTATAGCAAGTCCCGCAACAAATCCTGCGAGAGCCATCGGTATATCGAAAACAACAGTTCCAAGCGCGGCCAGGACCAATCCAAATGAGACTGAGTAAATCAAGAACAAGTCACGATCCCAACGAACAGCCCGCAAAACTCTAGGAAGAAACTTTGAGGCAACGATTGCAATTGCCCCAAATGCAAAGAGGCCACCGATTGATAAAATCAATGACTTATCAGTAGTTCCGAAGAGCGTGAGAATAACTGCTGCTGAGGCAACTCCCACAAGATCTTGAATAAGTGACCATCCCAGTAAAGCCTCTTCGGTCGAAATATCTGTTCGACGACGTGGACTTCTGGTGATATTTACAATTACCACGCTAGATGACATTGCAATAGAAAGTGCCAAAAGAAGTGCGCCATAAATTGGAATATCCAGTAGCAGAAATACTGGAGTAGCAACTAGTACACCAAAGCCCATTTGTGCAGGAACACCCCACAGAAGAGCTCGTTGTTCTCGCCCAATTTTGCGCAGATCTAATTCGATGCCAACTTCAAATAGCAGTAAGACAATTCCAATATCTGCCAGGAGCGCCAGCTGATTGTTATCTGCAACAAAACCAGGGGTAAATGGTGAAACCAAGAGACCAGTAGCTAGAAAACCAATGACAGATGGCAGGCCCACTTTTCGCGCGGCAAAACCCATCGTTGCGGCAGCACCTAGTACAACGCCAATATTGAGCACCAACGGTGCAGTCTCAACAATGCTTGCCATGGTTTAAGTCTAGAGAGTTAGGCGAACCTACGCGCAAATTAAACTGGCTCCCAGTTAGCCCTGGATATAGAAATACCCAGCTAATCGAGTAAAAATAAAACTGGCCCTCAGTGGAGCGCAGGGACTTTAACGAACCAAGTCCCTAGCCCGCTGAGAGCCAGTTTTAATTAAAAGTTAGTTAGCAGCAGGTTCGCGAACTAGGTTTGGATCTACTTGGATTCCAGGTCCCATCGTTGTTGAAACAACTGCCTTTTGCACATAGCGACCCTTGGAAGAGTTTGGCTTTGCGCGGTGTACTTCATCGAGGGCTGCTGCATAGTTCTCTGCAAGTTGAGTTGCAGTAAATGATGCCTTACCGATGATGAAGTGAAGGTTTGAGTTCTTATCAATTCGGAATTCAATCTTTCCGCCCTTGATGTCATTAACTGCCTTTGTTACATCGTTTGTAACTGTTCCGGTCTTTGGGTTTGGCATAAGGCCACGAGTTCCGAGAACTTTACCGAGGCGACCGACCTTACCCATCAAATCTGGTGTTGCAACGACTGCATCAAAATCTAGGCGACCCTTTGAAACTTCATCAATTAGGTCATCTCCGCCGACAATGTCAGCACCGGCTGCGCGCGCTTCTTCAGCGCGTTCTCCGTTTGCGAATACAAGTACGCGAGCTGTCTTTCCTGTGCCGTGTGGCAAGTTAACAGTTGAGCGAATTGCTTGATCGGCTTTCTTTGGATCAACGCCGAGAACGAGTGCAACTTCAACAGTTGAGTCGTACTTAGTTGTTGATGTCTCTTTAGCAAGTGTTACTGCCTCAAGCGGTGTGTAAAGGTGGTCCTTCTTTACCTTTTCAGCTGCCGCTGTATATTTCTTTGAGCGCTTCATTTCTTCCTCATTCCTCGATATTTCTATCGAGCTAGTGGTTGTGGTTAACGAACCAGCGAGGTTCTCCCACATCTACTTCTCACGGTGAGAAGTAGAAATTTAATTAACCGACAGTGATACCCATTGAGCGAGCAGTACCGGCGATGATCTTGCTTGCTGCATCAATGTCATTTGCATTGAGATCAGCCATCTTTACCTTTGCGATCTCCTGAACTTGAGCCATGGTGATATTTGCAACCTTGGTCTTATGAGGAACTGGTGATCCCTTTTCTACACCAGCTGCCTTCAAGATAAGACGTGATGCTGGTGGAGTCTTGGTGATAAATGTAAATGAGCGATCTTCGTAGACAGTGATTTCTACTGGAATGATCTGACCCTTTTGAGATTCCGTGGCAGCGTTGTAAGCCTTCACGAACTCCATGATGTTGACACCATGCTGACCAAGGGCAGGACCTACTGGTGGTGCAGGTGTTGCTGCGCCAGCTTGGATCTGCAACTTGATGAATCCGGTTGCCTTCTTCTTTGGTGCCATTTTTTATTCCTTTTCTAGTTTTCCGTTAATTAATTCTTCTTTAGATCTTCTTTAAATCTTCTGTACTTGTGCAAATGAAAGTTCTACTGGGGTTTCGCGTCCAAAGATCGAAACAAGAACTTTGAGCTTTGCTTGCTCAGGCATAATCTCGGAGATTGATGCGGGAAGCGTTGCAAATGGGCCATCCATAACGGTTACTGATTCGCCAACTGCGAAGTCAACAACGCGGATTTCCGCCTTGTCAGATTTCTTAACTGGGCGTGGAGCAAGAATCTTTTCCACCTCATCCATGCTTAGTGGGCTTGGGTGATGTGCATTTCCAACGAAGCCAGTTACTCCTGGAGTATTGCGAACTGCAGTCCAAGACTCATCTGTTAACTCCATGCGCACAAGAACGTAGCCTGGATAGATATTGCGCTTAACTTGCTTGCGCTGCCCGTTCTTAATTTCAGTAACTTCTTCTTCAGGAACTTCAATCTGGAAAATGTAATCTTCCATGTGAAGTGAATTGATGCGGTTATGGAGGTTATCGCGAACCTTCTTTTCATAACCTGCGTAAGAGTGGACTACATACCAATCGCCGATCGCTGCGCGAAGGGTGCGACGGAATTCTGCATTTGGATCATTCTCATCTGATTCGAGGTCGCCATCTTCATCGCTGGCGAGCGCAAGATCATCGACTGATGCATCAGTTGAAATTACCTCTTCAACAATTTCTTCAACGGGTGCGACGACTCCGGCTGTTAACTCACCCGCGTTGGCGGCGAGCGCAGCTTCGAAAGCGTCAGGGCTCTGATTCTCAGTCATCTTTTACCTTACCCAAATACCCAGAAGACGAGTTTGGTGATTACCAAGTCAAAGAGTGAAACGACAGCGATGACAAATATTACGAAGACCAGTACAACCGCTGTGTAGGTACTTAGTTGTTTACGTGTGGGCCAAACAACCTTTGCGAGTTCAGAAAGAATTTGGCGGTAGAAAAGGCCAACACGTGCGAACAGACCGAGCTTCTCGGCGACTTGTTCTGTTGACTCTGTCATCGTCGTTCCTTCCAATCATTCAATCGTTTAGTAATTCGTAAATCTGTAAAACTACTTGCAGGGCAGGAGGGACTCGAACCCCCAACCGGCCGCTTTGGAGACGGCAACTCTAGCCAATTGAGCTACTGCCCTTCGCGAGGGCAGGACAAAACCCTAGGGAATTGCAAATCCTCGTGAGCGTCGAAGTGTAGAGGGTGGATGGGGGGTAGGTAAAACTCGCGCTCAATTTTGCGCTCGTATAGGGCAGACTTCACCTATGAGCAGAGTTTCCGCACGAATCGCAGCGATCGCAGAATCGGCCACTTTGGCAGTTGATGCAAAAGCGAAAGCTTTAAAGGCAGCAGGGCGTCCAGTCATTGGTTTTGGCGCTGGCGAACCTGATTTTCCAACGCCTGATTACATCGTCGAGGCTGCTGCTGCCGCAACAAAAGTAGTTGCCAATCATCGCTACACCCCTGCCGCTGGTTTGCCAGAAATGCGTGAAGCGGTTGTTGCAAAAACGAAGCGTGATTCAAATTATGTAATCACCGCCGATCAAGTACTCGTAACTAACGGTGGCAAGCAAGCGGTCTATCAAGCATTTGCAACGATCATTGATCCAGGCGATGAAGTTCTCTTGCCTTCACCATATTGGACGACTTATCCAGAGTGCGTGCAACTTGCGGGCGGAAGGGCGGTTGAAGTATTTGCCGATGAAACTCAAAATTACTTGGTCACAGTGGAACAACTGGAAGCTGCGCGCACCCCGAAAACAAAAGCGCTTCTATTCTGCTCACCATCGAATCCAACTGGTTCGGTTTATTCAGTTGAGCAAGTCAAAGCGATCGGCGAATGGGCGCTGAAAAATAATATTTGGGTTATTTCAGATGAGATCTACGAACACCTGCTTTATGACGGTGCGACTGCGCCGTCACTACCGGTACTTGTTCCAGGTTTGGCAGATACCTGCATAATCATCAACGGCGTTGCTAAGACCTATGCCATGACTGGTTGGCGCGTCGGCTGGATGATTGGTCCCAAGGATGCGATCAAGGCTGCCACAAATTTGCAATCGCACCTTTCATCAAATGTATCTAACGTTTCGCAGCGCGCTGCGATTGCAGCTCTCACCGGTGATTTATCTGCGGTCCACAAAATGGGCGTAGCATTTGATCGCCGGCGCAAGTTAATCGTTGGATTGTTAAATGAGATTCCAGGATTTGTATGCCCCACACCAACTGGCGCTTTCTATGTTTATCCCTCAGTCAAAGGCGTTCTTGGAAAAACGATTCGCGGAAAGACTCCTAAAACATCTGCTGAATTAGCCACTTTGATCTTAGAAGAGGTAGAAGTTGCAGCAGTTCCGGGTGAAGCATTTGGGCCTTCTGGTTACTTGCGTTTCTCGTATGCCACTAGCGATGAAGATATCGTTGAAGGTATTGGTCGTATAAAGAAATTACTTACTGAAGGTTAAGACCAATCAGATTTACTTCTAGTTCTAAGGTAATTCCGAACTTATCCTGAACTTGCTTCTGTGCACTTTTTGCCAGGCTCGCAATATCTTGAGCAGTTGCATTGGCAGCGTTAGTTAGCGCCAAGACATGTTTAGTTGATACCCGCGCTCCCCCAAATGAATCACCTTTCTTAATTCCAGAATTTTCGATCAACCAAGCAGCGCTAGTTTTAATCCGGCCATCTGCTTGTGGCCAGCGTGGAGCATCTACCGGAAGTTTGGCAGCCATTGCAGTATCAATTATTGGATTGGTGAAGAAAGAGCCAGCTGACCAAGAATCACGATCGCTGGGATTTAAAAGCATTCCTTTCGCAGCGCGCAGTTCAAGAACCGCTTTGCGAGTTGTCACAACCGGTGCTTTCTCGCCGATTCCGATCTCTAACTTCTTTGCTAATTCGGCATAAGTAATTGGGTTTGATTCAATGCCCATCCGAAGCTGGAACTGAACTTCAATTACAACGTAGCGACCTGGGTGGGCCTTGAAATAAGAGTTGCGATAAGAAAATTGGCACTCTTCGTTTGTGAAAGTCTTTATCTCTTTCTTTTCACGATCGTAAGTCCGCACCCGTGTAATGAATTCACTAACTTCGTGGCCGTAGGCGCCAATATTTTGAATCGGAGATGCGCCAACGGTGCCAGGAATTCCGCTTAAAGTCTCGAGCCCCGCAAAACCGCGTGCAATAGTTGATTTAACAAAGTCATCCCAGTTTTCGCCAGCGCTGATTGAAAGCGTGGCACCGCTGCAGGCATCAATTTCAGCTTCCAGAGATTTGTTGGTAATTCGAATAACTGTGCCATCAAAACCACTATCTGCCACCAAGATATTGGTGCCCCCACCAATGATCAGAATTGGGGAATTACCTGCTGCTTCAATGGCAGCAACGATCTCTTTCTCATTGTGGGCATCGACGAATTTTTTGGCAGGGCCGCCAACGCGCAAGCTGGTGTAGTGACGAAGTTCGGCCATGAGTACAGGTTACCTGCGTGGGCTCAATATTGTGTTTTTACCTCTGAAGCGCTCGAGGATCCGGTCATAATTCTTCTTTGATTGGATCTCGCGGAATTCTTCTTCGGTGTCGTAATAACCATGATGGCGCGCTTGTTCCAGCGGAAGATCCATTTGCAAGAGCCTTCCGTTGGCTTGACGCAGACGTAGTGAAAATTCAATATCCGCGTTGCGATAGTAAATTGCGCGATTATTAAATCCCCCTGCATTTATTGCATCTGCAACGTTGATCGTCAGAAAGTAGCTAAATAGAACATCGACTTCACCGGCGCCTTTATCTTCCACGCTGCGCCATTCATCATCGGTGTTCACCAAGCCACCACGCCAGCCAATCGCGCTGTATTCACCTTTACTCAACTCAGCGCTAACGAGTGAGATTGCATCGCCTGTAAATCTGGTTGATGGATCCATTATTACTAGGAACTTAGAAGAAACGCTCTTCAGCAGAGCGTTAGCGTTCTCACCCCAGCCAAAGTTTTCAGTTACAGAGAACAATTGAAATTGCAGATCAATTTCATCGATAAGTTCAGCTGGATCACCGTTGACCAGAGCGATTATCGGCGTATCTGTATGTGCCTTGATAGTTCGCACCGTTTCGGATGCATCCGCTGTAAAACCATCAATAATCATTGTGATTGCGATATCACCATTAACTTTTAACGGTTTGATATCGCGCGTAGAAATGTAAGTTGGAAAGCGTTCTTTCTCGCGGAATTCAAAACCACCTGCAACATCAATTACTTCAAAGCCGAGTGCGGCGATTTGATCGCGAAGTAAATCAGCCTTCGCAAAATCCTTTGCTGCTCGCGCATCTAATCTCTCTTGCGCAAGCGATTCTTTGCTTTTATCAGTTGTCATCTCTTAACTACAACAGCCTTTGCCATACCTAGCACCTTGACGCCAGCTGAGGTCGCAACGAGATCTAATTTGATTCCTTCACCATTTACTTCAATCACGGTTGCGTTAATTGTTAGATCAACTTTTTCACCGGCTGGGACGATAACTGGCTTGATGAACCTAGCGCCAAACTCTCTAACGGTTGCAGGGCCACCTGACCAGTCGGTCACGTACTTACCTACTAGCGCCATGGTCAGCATTCCGTGGGCTATCACATTGGGAAGGCCCACAGAGAGCGCAAATTCTTCGTTCTGGTGAATCGGATTTTGATCACCGCTGGCATCGGCATATGCCTTGAGCATCGCGCGATCAAGGTAAATAATCTTCTCCGGAAGAGCTGTGCCGATTTCAATCATGCGCGCACCACCAAGGTTGACCAAGATGAAACGACCAGCTGATCCCCGTTGTGTAAATCTGAGCGGACGCTGACGATTTCATTGCCAGCGGCTACGCGGTAGCTTTCAATGGTTGCAGAACAGCGCAGGTTATCTCCGGCTTTAACTTGCGAAAAGATTTCAAATTTTTGATCGCCGTGCACAAGACGCGACCAATCTAAACCGATTTCCGGCTTGGTCAGAATATTCTGGAATTGATCGAGTGAGATACGAATTGTGAAAGTTGGTGATGCAATTGAGGTATCGGTTTCGCCGATTACGGCAGCGAAGGCGTCGATTTCAGATTGGCTAATTTGTATGGAATCAGCACCAGCGAAGGTGCGCCCGACAGAATCGGGTGCGAGCATTAGCGAGTTTCGCGGTGAAGAGTTGAAGACTTGCAACGTGGACAAAACTTCTTGAGTTCCATGCGGTCTGGATCGTTGCGGCGATTCTTCTTGGTGATGTAGTTGCGCTCTTTGCAGTCGACGCAGGCCATGGTGATCTTTGGACGAACGTCCGCGCTCTTACTTGCCATGGTCTTGCTCCTTCTATCGAGTGTGTTGCCTGCTTGGTACGAGGGCTTAGGTTACCTGAGCGATCTCGTTGTGCGAAATTCACGCTTGTTGAACTAGTAGCGGAGGCGGGATTTGAACCCACGACACAGCGATTATGAGCCGCTTGCTCTACCAAGCTGAGCTA
>JAQCAO010000052.1 GCA_027731885.1 Actinomycetota bacterium
TTGGCCAGACCACAAGGTTAGCTCTACCGCTATTTACTCGGTCATCGCTCTCGGATTTTTCTCGACAGGTATCGCCTTCGCAGTTTTCTTCACCGTAATGGCCGAGATCGGGCCAACGCGAGCATCCCTTGTTACATATATGAATACTGCATTTGCCGTTGTACTAGGAGTCTTAATCCTGAGCGAGCCATTAACTATCGGAATCGCTGTTGGGTTGCCGCTCGTACTAATTGGCTCTTATCTCGCCAGTCGTAAAGTCAACGCTTAATTTAATTCTCGCCAAATCCTAAACGCTGCAATAGTTTTGGATCGCGTTGCCATTCTTTGGAAACTTTAACGTGCAATCCTAGGAAAATTCGCGCACCAAGTTCGCGTTCGATATCGGCACGGGCGCGCATGCCAATATCTTTGAGTCTTTCACCTTTATGGCCCAAGATGATGCCAGTCTGAGAATCTCGCTCGACGTGAATTGTTGCGTGGATATCAAAGAAGGGGCGCGAACCGGTCTTCTCGCGCTCTGACATCTCATCGATAGTTACCATAATTGAATGTGGAAGTTCTTCGCGCGCATCGCGCATCGCAGCTTCGCGAATCAACTCACAGATCAATTGATCTTGCCCTTGATCACTCGTCATATCTTCTGGGTAGAAAGCAGGACCAATCGGCAGGGTCTTACCAATTAAGTTGGCCAATAAATCAATCTGTGAATGAATAGCAGCAGAGACCGGAACAATCTCATCCCAAGTAAAGCCTTTAGCTAAATCATTGATAACGGCAAGACGTAGCGCTAACTTCTCTTTGGAAATTAGATCAGTCTTTGTAACCAAGGCAAATTTCTTGGCGCGGGGATGCTTGGCAATTTCTTGCGCTAAGAAAATATCGCCAGAGCCAGAAGTCTCATCGGCTGGCAGGCACATCAGCACGACATCTACCGAATCCAAACTCTCGCCGACTACCGCATTTAGGCGATGGCCCAATAAAGTCTTTGGCTTATGGATACCAGGAGTATCAACAAGCACTGCTTGAAAAGTTGATTGATTTACTATGCCACGAATGGCATGGCGGGTGGTATTTGGATGCGGCGATGTAATTGCAATCTTGCTTCCGACTAAGGCGTTGATGAGAGTTGATTTTCCAGTATTTGGGCGTCCGACAATCGCGACGAAACCAGACCGGAATTCACTCATACACTTATTCTCTCACTTAGCGCACCCTTTACCTAAAGCGCGCTAACGAGTTCGATCGCATCTGATACCGATGTAACAATCTCTGCCGCACGTTCACCAATTAATCGGTGGCAGCCCTCAGATGTTGGCGCATTAATCGGCCCTGGTATCGCCATTACCGGGCGCATTAGCTCTGCCGCATCGCGCGCTGTGCGCAAAGAGCCAGAACGAAAGGCGGCTTCCACAACCAAGGTGGCTTGTGAAAGTGCGGCGATAATTCGATTGCGCGCTAGAAAACGCGAAGGTATAGCGTGCGCTCCCGGCAGAACTTCTGAAACTAGCGCGCCATTTTCCGAAATCTCCGCGAAGAGCCGGGCATTACCCGCGGGATATGCCACATCGATGCCAGCAGCAAGGACTGCAATTGTGCGACCTTCAGCAATTAACGCTCCCTTATGAGCTGCTGAATCAATGCCGTATGCACCGCCACTTACGATGCTCCATTCGCGATCTATGAAGCCGGCAGCGAAGTCGCCCGCGATACGAACTCCATATGGAGTGGGATTACGGGTTCCGACAATTGCAAGTGATCGATCCGAAAGAGATGAGATATCTCCTTTAACGACTAAACCAATTGGAATTGCCTGTAAATCATTTAACGCTGTGGGCCATTCTGAGGATTCTGGGGTCAAAAATTTGGGCTCTGTTTTTTCTAGAGAGCCCAACAATTCGCTTACCTTGGTAGCTTGAAGATTGGCAATCAACTTCTCAAATTTGATCTGATCGTATACCCGCTTTAACAATTTTTCGTGCACAACAAGTGCCCCAAGTTCAGTTATTTGATTACTCCAAAAGGTGTGGCCACCTTCAATATTTGCAAAGAGGGCTAGACGAGCCTCAAACTCATTCAAATCTCAGATCCTTCACGCATCCGATGAGCCAGTATTACATCAGCTAACTGTGGAATTGCGTTTCCATTTAAATCGGCCAAAGTCCACGCCAAGCGGATGATTTTATGAAGGCCTCTTGCGGTCAGCCGCTCCTTATCTAACTCATCGTGTAGAAAGTTCATGGCAGTGCGCTCTGGTTTATATGTTGTGCGAAGCGCACGTGAAGGTATTTCAGAATTTAACGATCAAGGCTCTGCAATAAATCTCGCCTCAGCTTTTCCGCGTGCGCGCAATACTCGCTCAGCGATTACTGAGCTTGGCTCACCGAGTTCAGTCTGGGCCATTTCTACCCGTGTCACTGGTTCGACTTGTACTCGCATATCTATGCGATCCATTAAAGGTCCAGATAACTTTCCTAAGTAACGCCGAACTTGCTGCGAAGAACAGGTGCAAGCCCTGCCTCGACCTGAGTATTTTCCACAGGGACAAGGATTGGCGGCGAGAATTAATAGAAACTGTGCGGGAAAGGTGAGGCTTCCAACGCTTCTTGCAATTGTGACCGTCCCTGATTCGAGAGGTTGTCGCAACGCATCCAAAACTCCGCTGGCACACTCGGGTGCTTCATCGATAAATAGAACTCCGTGATGGGCTAGTGAACAAGCGCCAGGTTTAATCGCCGATGATCCACCACCCACCATCGCCACTCGAGTTGCGCTGTGATGAGGTGAAACTATCGGCGCCAAACGCGACATCGGAGATCGATTGCCGAGTGTTCCCGCAATTGAATGCACCGCGGTAACTTCGAGGGCTTGTTCAATATTTAGCGCAGGTAAGATCGATGGCAATCGCGTTGCAATCATCGTCTTGCCGGCACCTGGTGGGCCGATTAAAAGTAAGTGGTGTCCCCCACTCGCGGCTACCTCTGCGGCAAAGCGCGCTGCGCTCTGACCTGCCACATCTGCAAAATCTGGTTGGTTTAGATTCTCTGACAGAATTAATTCAAGTTGTGGTGCAATTGCGATTTCGCCAGTACGTAGAAAATGTAGAATCTCATTTAGCGATGAGAAACCAATTACCTTCATCTGTGTCATAAGCGATGCTTCAGCGAAATTTTCTTGTGGAACCAGCGCACGTGTTACGCCGGCTTTATAGGCGGCGATAAGCGCAGGTAAAACACCGCGTACCGCACGAATCTTTCCATCCAGGGCAAGTTCACCTAATACCAGTACTCCATCGAGCGGTTCTTGGGGTAGCGCCTGCTGCGCAATCAATATCGCAAGTGCGATTGATAGATCAAAACTTGAACCACTTTTGGGAAGCCATGCCGGGGAGAGTGAAACAGTGACTTTGCGATTAGGCCAACTCTCAGCGCTATTGATTAACGCGGCGCGTACGCGATCACGTGATTCATTGAGAGCGGCATCAGGCAGCCCCAACAGCGAGTACATAGGAATTCCATCTGCAATATCTACTTCTACCGTGACGACAGCGCCATCTAAACCAAGTAAGGCAACGCTCTGGGTAATGCCTAAAGTCACAGTAAGCCACCGCGATACTCAAGTGAATGCGAGCCATCAGCATTTATCAAGACTGCGGCGACATCAATTGCATAATCACTGCCAAGACAGGAGTGAGTTGCCAGCCAGGCCAGGGCTAATCGTTGCATCCGGTGGGCCTTCTCTTTATTGATCGCCTCAAAGGGGTGGCCAAAAGCGAGCGAAGATCGCGTCTTTACTTCAATGAAGTGAAATACACCATCTTCACCTAGCGAGATCAGATCAATCTCACCTTCACGAATACGCCAATTGCGTTCGAGGATTTCATCACCGCGGGCGGTTACAAAGTGCGCCGTCGCATCTTCACCAAAAGCCCCGAGTAATTGATTACTTCGCTTTCTGCCACCCTGATTCATGGCACGCAGATTAGATCGCCACAGCGGCTGCTATCTGGGTGGCCCCTTTACTTGTGGGTAATTTTCAAAGTAGCGCTGCGATATTGGCAAAGGAACGGCGGTGTTCTATACACGGACCGTTTACTTGCAACGCTTCAGTGTGGGCTTTAGTGATATAGCCCTTATGTTTGGCGAAGGAATATTGTGGAAATTCTCTCTCTAATTCGCGCATTATGCGATCACGAGTAACTTTGGCAATTATTGATGCGGCACTGATGCAAGTTACTACTTGGTCGCCTTTCCACACTGCGACGTTCGGAGTTGCCAGACCTTCAATTGCGTAACCATCGGTCAAGACATAACTTGGTGTAATTGCTAAACCCTGCACCGCTCGCCGCATGCCATCGAGATTGGCCGCATGTACGCCGCGTTGGTCAACTTCTGCCGCAGGAACAATAATTACACTAACGGCCAGCGCTGTATTTGTTACCAAATCAAAGAGTTTTTCTCGTTCCGCCTCTGATACATCTTTGGAATCTCTTACTTGGGCTAGTTCTGGAGCAAAGGGATCGGCTAACACAACTGCGGCAATCACAAGTGGACCAGCACACGCACCGCGCCCGGCTTCATCAACGCCGGCTAGTGGAGTTATTCCTGCATCAATAAGTAGCGACTCGATTACCTTCATACGCTGACTCTGCAGGATCTATTTCAAAGATGAGAAGGAATCAACGAAGCTAAGATTTTTAAATGGCCAAATGATTCCGATTACTTTTCCTGTAACTTTCGAAGTCGGGACCATTCCGTTATTAATATCATCTTGATGAAAACGTGAATCAGAGCTGGCCCCGCGGTGATCTCCCATGACCCAGAGCTTTCCAGCGGGGACGGTTACATTGAAATTACTTTCACTGGCGACATTTCCGGCAAATATATATGGCTCATCGATTTCTATACCGTTGATCATTAGCTTTTTACCTTTTGAACAACACTCAACTTTATCCCCGGCGACTCCGATAACGCGCTTTACCAAATACTGCTTGGCTGGATTTGGTAATACTCCGACGGCGACTAAGGCATCTTTGACCATTGCTATAACCCGATTCTGGTCTGCTGAATAAGGTTCGGGCAGCCAGTTATCGGGATCACGAAAGACCACGACATCTCCGCGATTGATTGACTTGCCAATTACTGGGAGTTTATTTACCACAACGCGATCATTTATTTGAAGGGTGTTCTCCATAGATCCAGAAGGGATAAAGAAGAATTGGACTAAGAAAGTCTTTATGACGATAGATAAAGCGAGCGCAACTACAACGAGAATAGGAAACTCGCGTAATAGCGAGCCCTTACGTGGCATCTTAAGAGAAGTTACTTAGTTAGCAGGCTTATCTTGCGTTTCAGACACTACATCTGTACTCGCAGATTCAGCTGGAACCTCTGCCACAACTTCGACCGCGGCTGCCTCGGACACTGCCACAACTTCGACCGCAGCTGGCTCGGACACAACAACTTCTGCGACAGGAGTAGAGAGAATTCCATCGCCGTAACCTTCGATGCCATCCCGCTTTTCGCGGATCTTGGCAGCCTTACCGCGCAAGTCGCGGAGGTAGTAAAGCTTGGCGCGACGTACATCGCCCTTCTTTACGAGTTCGATCTTTTCAATAACTGGTGTGTGCACTGGGAAGGTGCGTTCTACGCCAACGCCGTATGAAACCTTACGGATGGTGAAAGTCTCGCGAACACCATCGCCTTGGCGACGGATAACAATTCCTTGGAATACCTGGATACGGCTCTTGCTACCTTCGATAACGCGAACGTGGACCTTGAGTTCATCGCCTGCGCGAAATTGTGGGATGTCCTTGCGAAGTGACTTCGCATCAACGGCATCAAGAATATTCATCGTTTGGTCCTCATCTAGGTAAAGCTCTTTCAAGCTATTTCTTGCTGAATACAGCGCGGCTCTATCTACCGTGCAGACTGCGTATCTTGCCACAGAAGGGGCTCCGAGCGTAAATCGGCTAAATCCCCCGTTCAGCCCAACTCCTTCCTCACCTATTTTTTCACCCTTGGCGGGTATTCTCGCCCACATGAGTGAGTTGCGCTTAACCGGTAAGACCCCCGATGGGGTGCACCTAACGCTCACCAATAACGATGGGGCTCAATTCACATTACGTATCAGCGACACCTTACGTGCAACGGTAAACCAACCTCGCCTGACATCTGTTCCTGTTGCAGATGAGAACGCTGCGATGAGCGTTAGAGATATGCAACGTCGCCTGCGCGCTGGTGAAACAATGGATGCAATTGCTCGTGATGGAAATATTTCAGTAGATAAAGTCGAACGCTTTGCGGGACCAATTTTGCAGGAGCGATTATTTATTATAGATCAAGTGCACTCACTTACTCCACGTCGCGAAGGTAAAGATAGTGGACGTGAAGCGCTTACCTTCCTCGATATTCTCACTTCAAAGTTATCCCCGCTCGGAGTCGATACCGACTCTTTGGATTGGAATACTTGGCGCTTAGATGATGGCACCTGGACTATCGAACTTCATTACCCAAATCGCGACGGAATGGGTGCGGCCCAATTTAGTTATGACACACATCGTCGAACAATTACCCCGCTAGATGACAACGCCGCTTGGATGATGGGTGAGGATGCTCCGATTCGCCGGATTGAACCTGGTCTAATTTATGCAGATCCAACACATCCATCGCGCACTTCCGAGAGAGTCGTAGAGAAAGAACCGATCCGCTCAATTGCTTCATCACTCGATGACTTACCTGATAACGATCCAACTGATGAAGAGCTTGAAGCAGAGATTTCCCGTGAGACTCCACGCTTGGTTTCAATCCGCGAGACTCCAGCGCCCGGTGATAAGCAAGATGGCATAACCTCACGCGCCAAGGTTCCATCATGGGATGAAATTATGTTTGGCCAAAAACCTACAGAAGATCCTGAGAACGCCAACTAACTTACGAAATTACAGCACGCAAAAGTGGAACATAGCTTTCTATATCGCTGGCTCCACCGTGATGACCAACCATTGCTCCCTCTTGTTTTTCGCGTTCTGCCTCAATCAAAGCCAATTCACCGTGTGCAATTGCAATGACATCTCCCATGCGATCTGCCGCATCGGCCGATACTGAATCTCCAAATAAACCTGCAGCAATAGCTTGATCGCGGGTGTAAATGCTCGCCTTCTCCCCCAGATACTCCTCCCAGCGAGATGCCACATCTGCAATTTCAGAAGCACCTGCTCCAACGTTTAGGTAAAGGTGGCGCGCCCGCGGCTCGCCTGCGATCGTGGCGATACTTTCTGCCAGGTTATTTCCTTGCCCAATCACAATCTTCTCACCAACATTGATCATCCCGTGATCGGCGGTCAGCCATAAGCGAGTTTGTCGCGGCAGCCTTTGTAGAAGCGTTGCTACGAGCTGATCAATTCCGGTTAACGCAGCCAGCCATTTATCAGAGCCAACTCCGTCACTGTGGCCCGCCACATCTAAATCATTTACATAGAGATAAACAAAGGTGGGGGTATCTTTTAGCGCGGCGATAGTTTCTGTAATTAAATCGGCGTGCGCATTAGCCCCACGATATTTTGCGCCACGAAAGACTGCTCGAGTAAATCCTGTATCTTCATAACGCTTTGCCGCCACGTGGGTAACGCTTATATTTTGGGCAACCGCTCGTTCAAAGAGCGTGGCAATCGGTTGCCAGATATATGGATCCACCCGTTCATCCCACTTAAGTGAATTTAAGATTCGTCCACCGCTACGTGGTACTTGCACGGTGTAACCCAGCATTCCGTGTTCACCGGGATTTACTCCAGTTGTTAGCGTTGCCAAACTAGTTGAAGTGGTTGAAGGAAATGATGTTTTAACCGCACCGTGGCTAATCAGCGATGACAATGTAGGTATATAGCTTGCATATTTTGCGACGGCATCTGCGCCTAAGCCATCGACTAAGAAAAGTAGTTCGCGCCCAACTGGGCTGGGACCACATTGAATCTGATCGCTGGTATCTGTTAGCCCTAGGCTGGCAAAGAGCGAAGGAGTGATTTGCGACAGATGCACAGAGGTATCTTCTCACGGGTAAGGTTGGGCTTATGAGCCACCGCATGCCCTTTACGCCATCGCCAGAAGTAGCCGCAGCGCTGGCCGAAGGACGTCCAATAGTTGCTCTCGAATCAACAATTATCAGCCACGGATTACCAAGGCCACAGAATTTAGAAGTTGCGCGTGAAGTTGAAGATATAGTCCGTGATCACGGTGCAGTGCCAGCCACTATTGGTCTTTTAGATGGCGTTGTACATATTGGTTTAAACGATGATCAATTAAAGGCGATCGCTAATCGCGATGACATCGCAAAAGCTTCGAGCCGAGATCTCGCGATCATCGCGGCAGCCGGTAAATCTGCAGCGACGACTGTTGCTGCAACCGCACATCTGGCAGCGCTTGCTGGGATTCGTATCTTTGCTACTGGTGGGCTGGGCGGTGTACATCGTGATGCAAATGAAACTTTCGATGAATCCGCCGATCTGACCGCACTTTCACAATTAGATATCACCGTGGTTTGCGCCGGAGTTAAATCGATATTAGATGTGGCAGCAACTCTGGAGCGGCTAGAAACTCTAGCCATCGGAGTGGTTGGCTATAAAACCATCGCCTTTCCTGGGTTCTACCTGACTGATTCAGGTTTCACAATTGAACATCAGGTAAATAGCGCTGCCGAGGTCGCAAAAATTATCCAAGCTCGTGAATCTCTAAAAACAAATAAGAGCGCACTAATTGTTGCCAATCCAGTCAAACACGAGATGGATCGCAAACGCCATGACGCAATTTTAAAGAACGGGCTAAACGGTGCACGTAAAGCGGGAATCATCGGAAAGGCAGTTACCCCGTACTTACTCGAACATTTCCATACTGTAAGTGGAGGCGAATCGCTTTCGGTAAATATCGAAATCATTAAATCTAATTCAGCGCTAGCTGCTGATATTGCGGTAGCAAAGCAGCACTAAATGTCAGTCAACGTGCTCTGCATCGGTGATGTAATGCTAGATGTGATTGCACGCATTAACGTAACACCTCAGAAAATAAATTACGGCAGCGACACCACAAGTCGAATCAGCACTAACGGTGGTGGCGCAGCAGGAAATGTCGCCGCCTGGTTAACCCGCACATCTGCCAGCACCACAATCGTTAGCCACGTCGGCGATGATCCCGCTGGCGCAGCCCTAATCGCGGAATTTGATGCGTTAGGAGTAGCCCACCAGAATTTAATAATTACTGGAGAGACATCTGGGGTAGTCGTCGTACTCGTTGACTCCTCTGGCGAGCGAACCATGTTTCCCGACAAGGGCGCTAACTCAAATTTGGTTTTAAGCGACCTGCCTCAGTTAGATCGCTTTCAAGCCGTCTACATATCTGGATATGCTCTTTTAAATCCGCTCTCGCGTCCTGGAGTATTGGCGATGATCGAGAAGATTCGCGCCGATTCAATTCCTGTTTACTTTGATC
>JAQCAO010000053.1 GCA_027731885.1 Actinomycetota bacterium
ATTCGCTTAATTATTGATTATGCGCGCCTCTTCGCCCGCAATTGGCGACCAAATTCATTCCTAATCGCTTTCTTTGAATTTATATATGCGCTTACCGATCCACCGATGAAATTTGTGGGACGCTTTGTGCCACCACTTAGAATTGGTGGCGTATCCCTTGATCTATCTTTCATCGTAATTCTAATCGCAATTAGCCTGCTCCAGGGCGTTATTGCGACCGTGCTCTAATTTCCAACTGCACTCTAAGTTTTAACTAAGACCACACTTATCCCTAGATCATTCTCGCCTGCGGGAAGAGTTTGGTCATGAGTAAATTCCAGAGCAAGAACCTCATCACTGATATGAGCAGCAGCGTCTGCGATCGCAGCAGCAATAGCAGGATCGACATTCCATCGAACTTTGATTCGATCTGAAATTTCAAAGCCATCGCTCTTGCGCCGCTCCTGAATAAAGCGGATAACTTCCCGCACATTGCCGGCATCGATTAGCGACTGAGTTAAGGCAAGATCGAGCGCTACAGATTCACCCTCGTGGCTGGCAACCATCCAGCCGCTCTTGGGTACTTCAGTGACAACTAAGTCGCTGAGTTCGATCTCCCAATCGCCAACCTTGGCAAGACCAGATCTGCGCAATTGCTTGACCAGTGGCGTTGCATCGGCGGTTGCGATCGCTTTAGAAATCTCTTGCACTGACTTGCCGTACTTGGCTCCGAGAGTCTTGAAATTTGCTTTAATCGAGATATTTACTAGATCCCCATCAGCATCTGCGATATCAGCAAGATCGATCACATTTAACTCATCAGCGATCTGGCCACGCATATCTTTGGGCAGCTTGGCCCATCCCGGTGCAGAAATTAGCGCGCGCTGCAGAGGCTGACGGATCTTGATCGCTGATTCAGCGCGAGCTGCGCGACCCAACTCAACAATGCGGCGAGTAAGCGCAACCTGCGCATTAAGTTCTAGATTTACCTGGTCCTTATCCGCGATTGGAAAATCGGTTAGGTGCACAGAATCTGCAGCCGCAGCATCTGCTGGCTTAACTAGCTCTTGCCAAACATGTTCGGTGATAAACGGCACCATTGGGGAGAGAAGTTGGGTTAGCGTGACTAGACATTCATGTAAAGTCCCGAGCGCTGCCAAATCTCCATCCCAGAACCGGCGACGCGAGCGACGCACATACCAGTTTGATAGATCATCAATAAAGCGAGCCAGTACTCGCCCAGCGCTATGTGAATCAAATTCCGAATAAGCCTGGTCTACTTCAGCTATTAAAGAGTTTAACTCACTTAGAATCCAATGATCCATCATTGAGCGATCTTTGACCGCTGGGATTTGTGAGATATCGAAGTTAGAAGATTGGGCGTATAAAGTGTGGAAAGAGATCGTGTTCCAATAAGTAAGCAGAGTCTTTCGAACAACATCACTAATCGCATCGTGGCCCACGCGACGGGCTGACCAAGGAGAACCTGCGGCGAGCATGTACCAACGCACTGCATCGGCGCCGTGTTGATCCATAAGAGCAATAGGCTCAATTACATTTCCAAGGTGCTTACTCATCTTGCGGCCATCTTTATCCAAGATATGTCCCAGACAGAGCACGTTCTTATAGGAGGATTGATCGAAGACCAAGGTACCGATCGTCATTAAGGTATAGAACCAACCGCGAGTTTGATCGATCGCTTCACAGATAAAATCAGCGGGATAGGCGGCTTTAAATTTTTCTACTGAGCCAGGCTTATGTGGATAGCCCCACTGCGCAAATGGCATCGCTCCCGAGTCATACCAACAATCGATGACTTCCGGGACCCGAACCATCTCTTTGCCGCAAGTCGCGCAAGGGAAGGTGATGTCATCAACAAATGGTCGGTGGGGATCTAACTTAGAGAGCTCCTTGCCAGCGAGATCGCCTAACTCCTTTAGTGAATCAACACATACTTCATGCTTTTCCTCACAGCGCCAAATCGGTAAGGGAGTACCCCAATAACGATTGCGAGAAAGCGCCCAATCAATATTGTTATTTAACCAATCTCCATAACGACCGGTTTTAATGGTTTCGGGGTACCAATTTGTCCGGTTATTTTCGCGGATTAGTTCATCTTTTATGGAGGTCGTGCGGATATACCAAGAGGGCTGCGCATAATAAATAAGTGCGGTGTGGCAGCGCCAACAATGCGGATATGGGTGTTCGTATGGTTGATGTTTGTACAACACTCCACGAGATTTCAACTCTTTCACCAGAGTTTTATCGGCATCTTTAAAGAAGAGACCGCCGACTAAGGGAACCTCACTCAAGAAAGTGCCATTCGGTGCTATCGGATTTACTACTGGTAATCCATATGCGCGACAGACTGCAAGGTCATCTGCGCCAAAGGCGGGTGATTGGTGTACGAGTCCGGTTCCATCTTCGGTTGTCACATAATCGGCAAGCACAACAAAGTGAGAATCCGGGATATCAATCAAATCCAATGGCCGCTGGTAAGTTACGCGCTCCAGATCTCTTCCTTTGACTATCTTCAAGGCTTTAACTTCCCCTGTTAGCGCAGATAGAAGTGGCTGTGCAACGATTAAAATCTCTTTCGCATCTTCTGCGGTTACTTCAGCGACGACATAGTCGACTTCAGGGTGAACCGCGATTGCGGTATTTGATACCAAGGTCCAAGGTGTAGTTGTCCAAACTAAGAGCGCAGCACCGAGGTCGGCGAGCTCACCCGATGTCACTGGAAAGCGGACATATACCGATGGATCAGTAACTGTTTCATAACCTTGCGCAAGTTCGTGATCTGATAGACCCGTTCCACAACGAGGGCAATATGGCGCAACGCGGTGATCTTGAACTAAGAGACCTTTCTTCCAAATCTCCTTGAGGCTCCACCAAACGCTCTCCACATATTCCGGAGCCATCGTCCAATAAGCCTGATCAAAATCGACCCAGAACCCCATGCGGTTGGTCATACTTGTAAATGCGCCTACGTGGCGAGTAACAGAATCGCGACACTTTTCGTTAAAAGCAGCGATTCCATATTTTTCAATATCGCCTTTTCCGGAGAAACCTAACTCTTTCTCAACTGCAATCTCAACAGGAAGACCGTGACAATCCCAACCAGCCTTTCGAGTTACGTACTTCCCCTTCATTGTTTGGTATCTAGGAAAGACATCCTTAAATACGCGGGCTTCAATGTGGTGGGTACCAGGCATGCCATTTGCAGTTGGCGGGCCTTCATAGAAAGTCCAAGGCTGACTACTCTCTCGGGCGGCGGTGCTCGCTTCGAATATCTTATGCTCGCGCCAGAAATCCAAGATCGAACGCTCCATTGCTGGGAGATCGATCTGAGCAGGTACTGGGCGGATAGTCATAAGGGGAAGAGTCTAACGCCCGCCAGTCTGAGAATTATCTCAGGCCAATGCACTCCAGCGAGGTAAAAAAATGGTTGGGCTTGAGTGGCAAAGTTGGTCTTAGCGCTAAAAGCGCATAAGGTGCGCGGCGTGCCAGCAAAAAAGAAAGCCCCTGCAAAGAAAGCCCCTGCAAAGAAAGCGGCTAAAAAAGCTCCTGCAAAAAAATTAGCGAAGAAAGTAGCGAAGAAAGTAGCGAAAAAGTCGCCAGCTAAAAAAGCTGCGGCAAAGAAGGCACTGGCAAAGAAAGCGCCAGTTAAGAAAGCGCCAGTTAAGAAAGCTGCAGCGAAGAAAGCGCCGGGACGTCCATTCCCCTCTAAAGTTGGCAAGACCACTCTTACCGTTGATGAGAAATCACAGACTGTTAGCGTTGCAACGGTAGTAGCGCCTATAACAACTCCGGTAATTGAAGAGCGCCGCCTCGTAATGCCCCCACCACCTCGGCCAGCCAAGAGTGGTAAGAAAATTGCTCCACTTAAGCCGATTAAAGTCGCGCCAACTCCAGTTACCGCAAGTGATGGCGAAGCTCCTTGGACTGCATCAGAGTTGAAGGCTATTCGTACTGAGATTGCGAGAGATTTAGCGCGCCTACAACAAGAACTGGCAGTGGTCGAAGCAGAGATGAACGAGTTGATTTCGGAATCTGGTGAAGGCGCCGGCGATGATCAAGCAGATTCTGGCACAAAGACTTTCGAGCGCGAACACGAAATGTCCCTTGTCATTAATGCGCGCGATATGGTCTTGCAGACTGAGCGAGCGCTAGATCGAATCGATAACAAGACATATGGAAATTGTGAAGAGTGCGCAAATGCAATCGGCAAAGCACGGCTACAAGTCTTCCCTAGAGCGACCCTCTGCATGATCTGCAAGCAGAAGGAAGAGCGGCGCTAAAGTGCGCCTTCCTGCCAAGCACTGGAAGAGACTTTACGCGATCGCGTGGGTGGTTTGGCTCCTAGATTTTGCTACCAAGAGCTGGGCGCTTAATTCACTTGACTCGCGAAACCCAGTAAAAGTTATTGGCGAATTTCTACAGTTAACGCTCTACAAAAATCCAGGGGCGGCATTTAGCTTGGCAGAAGGCTTTACCATTATCTTGACTCTCTTTGCGATTTCGGTTGTTGGAGTTATCGCCTATTACTCTGCAAAGATAACTTCTAAAGGCTGGTCGATAGTTTTAGGGCTGGCTTTAGGTGGAATTCTTGGCAATCTCTCTGATCGAATTTTCCGAGAGCCGGGATTCTTTGTGGGCCACGTAATCGACTGGATTGAAATACCCAATTGGCCGGTATTTAACTTGGCCGATAGCGCTATTGTGGTCGCAGCATCAATTGCTGTAATTCTTTCAATCCGAAATATTTCACCGACGGGGGCTTAAATGTCACGCGAAGCGCGCACGTTAAGCGTTCCTGAGGGCGTCGCAGGTGAGCGTATAGATAGCGCACTCACTCGCGTTTTAGGCCTATCGCGTACCGCTATCGTGCGCTTACTAGAAGATGGCGATATTCGAACCAGTGGTCGCGCTATGACTAAATCAGAGCGAGTAACTAGCGGACAAGTAATCGATGTTCTAATGCCCGAGCCAATCAATCAAGATCCAATTCCGCTTACTCCGCTAGATGGATTAAGAGTTGTCTTCGATGATGAAGAAATTGTCGTAGTAGATAAGCCAGTTGGTTGTGCTGCACACCCGAGCCCAGGATGGATGGGTCCAACCGTTGTAGGTGCGTTAACCGCCGCAGGTTACACAATCTCAACTTCCGGACCTGCCGAACGAGCCGGAATCGTGCATCGCCTTGATGTTGGTACCAGTGGGCTAATGATTGTTGCTAAAACAGATCGCGCTTACACGACGCTAAAAGATTCATTTAGAGATCATGAAGTTGAGAAGATTTATCATGCCTTGGTGCAAGGGCATCTGGATCCAGTAACCGGAACTATTGATGCCCCGATTGATCGCCACCCAAAAGAGGATCATCGCTTTGCAGTTGTTGCTGAAGGCAAAGAGAGCATCACGCATTACGAAGTTATTGAATTCTATAGATCGGTTTCGCTAGTAAAAGTCGAACTCGAAACTGGCCGCACCCACCAAATTCGCGTTCACTTCTCCGCTTTAAATCACCCGCTAGTTGGTGATACAACTTATGGCGCAGATCCAGTACTTGGTAAATCCTTAAAGATGTCGCGCCCTTGGCTACATGCGTTAGAACTTCGCTTCGCCCACCCCGTAACTAAGCAGCCGCTGGTATTTAACTCTCCATATGCACCCGACCTTCAGGCTTGTTTAGCCTTACTCTCCGATGCGGTGCTGCCTTAACTAGAGACTATTATTGAGAAACTGTGACTACTTCAAACCCAAAACCCGGGAGTAAAAAAGACTCTTTTGTGCATCTGCACGTGCACACTGAGTACTCAATGCTCGATGGTGCTGCGCGCGTTGGAGATCTAATTGATGAAGTAGCGCGCCTGGAAATGCCGGCGATCGCGATGACTGATCACGGAAATGTCTTTGGAGCTTTTGAATTTTATAAGCAAGCCACCAAGGCTGGAGTAAAACCAATCATAGGAATTGAAGCATATGTTGCTCCAGAATCACGCTTCGACAAGAAACGTGTTCAGTGGGCGAGCGGTGGAGATGATGACGTCTCTGGCGGTGGCGCGTATACGCACATGACGATCCTTGCCGAAAATAGCCACGGATTAAAGAATCTCTTTCGCCTATCTTCATTGGCGTCTCTGGAAGGCTATTACTACAAGCCTCGCGTGGATCGCGAGCTACTTTCGCAATATGCAGATGGCTTGATCGCCACAACAGGATGTCCTGGTGGTGAGATTCAAACACGTTTACGTATGGGAAATTATAAAGATGCGATGCGCGCAGCAAGTGATTACCGCGATATCTTCGGCGCCAATAATTTCTTCCTGGAGTTGATGGATCATGGAATCGATGTCGAAACGCGAGTAAAGGATGATCTGCTCAAGTTGGGCCGTGAACTCAAACTTCCTTTACTTGCGACAAATGACCTTCACTACACCCACCACGCGGATGCGGCTGCCCACGCTGCACTGCTCTGCGTGCAATCAGGGACGACACTGGCAGATCCGAAGCGCTTTAAATTCGATAACGATGAGTTCTACTTAAAGACGGCAGCACAAATGCGCGATCTCTTCCGTGATATCCCAGAGGCTTGCGATAACACGTTGCTGATCGCAGAACGCTGTAACGTTAAATTACGTGAAGGCGAGAATTTAATGCCCGCCTTCGCCGTACCAACTGGCGAAAGCGAAGATAGCTGGCTGCGTAAGGAAGCCGAACGTGGCTTACAGGTCAAGTTCGGGGATCGCCTGAGTGATCAATATAGAGAGCGGTTAAATTACGAACTCGATGTAATGCTCAAGATGGGTTTTCCTGGTTACTTTTTAGTTGTTGCCGACTTAGTTTCTCACGCGAAGAAAGTCGGAATCCGAGTTGGTCCAGGTCGTGGCTCTGCCGCTGGCTCACTAGTCGCTTATGTTTTAGGTATCACCGGGCTTGATCCAATTGAACATGGACTTTTATTCGAGCGCTTTCTAAATCCAGAACGTATCTCTATGCCTGATATTGATCTCGACTTTGACGAACGTCGACGCGGCGAGATGATCAAATATGCAACTGAGAAGTACGGGCAGGATCGAGTTGCGCAAATCATTACCTACGGAACCATTAAATCTAAGCAGTCGATTAAAGATGCCACGCGCGTACTTGGCTATCCATATGTAATTGGAGAGAAGTTAACCAAAGCGCTGCCTCCATCGGTGATGGGTAAAGATATTTCACTATCGGGCGTCTTTGATGCGAAGGATCCACGCTATGGCGAAGCTGGCGAATTCCGCGAGCTCTACAACTCTGACGCTGATTCAATGAAAGTCGTTGATCTCGCAAAGGGTTTAGAAGGTTTGAAGCGCCAATGGGGAGTTCACGCCGCGGGTGTAATTCTCTCTCGTGAACCTCTATTAGATGTCATACCCATCCATCGTCGCGAAGCAGATGGCGCGATCATCACCCAATTTGATATGGGCGCGTGTGAATCAACTGGTCTGCTCAAGATGGATTTCTTGGGTCTGCGTAACTTATCTGTCCTTGATGAGGCGCTCTTGAACATTAAAGAGAACCAAGGAATTGATGTAGTTCTGGAAGATCTAGCTCTCGCCGATCAAAAGACATTTGAACTCTTGTCACGTGGAGATACATTGGGAGTATTCCAGCTCGATGGTGGCCCAATGCGCGCACTTTTGCGCAGTATGGCGCCAGATTCATTTGCAGATATCTCGGCGGTTATCGCGCTTTACCGTCCTGGACCAATGGGCGAGAATGCGCACAATAACTACGCAGACCGTAAAAATGGACGTAAGCCAGTAGAGCCAATCCATCCAGAACTCTCCGAAGTATTGCAAGAAATTTTGGGGGATACCTACGGCTTAATCGTTTATCAAGAACAGGTAATGGCGATCGCTCAGAAAGTGGCGGGCTTCTCGCTGGGGCGCGCAGATTTGTTGCGTAAGGCGATGGGTAAGAAGAATAAAGAGATTCTTGATAAAGAGTATGTGCCATTCGAAGCAGGTATGAAAGAGAATGGATTCTCAACTGCGGCAATTAAACGTCTCTGGGATGTTCTGATTCCATTCTCAGATTACGCATTTAACCGTGCACATAGCGCAGGTTACGGCGTTGTCTCTTTCTGGACCGCATATCTAAAAGCTAATTTTCCAACTGAGTACATGGCTGCGCTGCTAACGAGCGTTCGTGATGATAAAGATAAGTCAGCGCTCTATCTCTCAGAATGCCGCCGCATGGGAATCAAAGTTCTGCCACCGGATGTAAATGAATCCAATGCGGAATACACACCACGCGGCAGAGATATTCGTTTTGGCTTGGCCGCGATTAGAAATGTTGGTGAAGGGGTTGTCGCATCCATTAAAGCCGCCCGAACCGAGCAAGGAGTATTTGCATCTTTCAGTGATTTCTTGGCAAAAGTTGATGCGCAAGTCTGTAATAAGAAGACGATCGAATCGCTAATTAAGGGCGGCGCTTTTGATTCTCTGCAGCATCCACGCAAAGGACTTTTAGCTATCCATTTAGAAGCGATTGATTCGGTAATTGAAACCAAGCGCGCCGAAGCGATCGGGCAATTTGATTTATTCGGTGGAGAGTCAATGAGCCAAGTCGCCGGTTTGGATATAGAAATTCCAACCTTTGAATGGGATAAGACAACGCTGCTCACCTTTGAACGCGAAATGCTAGGGCTATACGTCTCAGATCATCCACTATTAGGTGTAGAACATATCCTTCGTTCTAATACTGATATGTCAATCAGCTCTTTGCTTTCAGATGAAAGCACCCTTGATGGAATGGTCACACTTGGTGGTTTGATTACTGGAGTGCAAAGAAAAGTTTCACGAACCGGTTCCTCTTGGGCGATTGTTACTTTGGAAGATTTAGAGGGCGCGGTCGAGGTTCTCTTCTTTGCAAATACTTATAATCAATATGCACTTACCTTGATTGAAGATCGGGTAGTAACGGTTCGCGGAAGGTTCGAACGTCGCGATGATGTAGTGCGCTTCACAGCGCTAGAAATGAAATCCTTAGATGTTTCAACTGCCCCAGTTGGTCCACTTTTGATCTCTCTGCCAATTTCACAATGCACACCTCCAATCGTTGATCGCATGAAGGAGATACTTCGCTCACACCCTGGAAAGCGTGAGGTTCATATGCAGATCGACGACCAGGGCGTTTTAACCACAATGAAGATTGATGCCTTAGTTACCGCATCGCCAAGTTTGAGTGCTGATTTAAAATCTATTCTTGGCCCGGATTGCCTAGTTCGCATATAAAAGGCTCTTCATTTATCACCGCGCAGGGTCAATCACCCAAGCGTTAGACTTCACTCATGATTCGCACGCTCGATCTACGCGGCCAGGCCTTAAGCAAGTCGGGTTACCAAAGGGCAATTCCGCGGGCGGTGCTAGATATCGCAACTGCGATGCAAAGCGTTGCGCCAATTCTGGAGCGAGTGAAAAACGGTGATGAAGCAGAGCT
>JAQCAO010000054.1 GCA_027731885.1 Actinomycetota bacterium
GAGACTCTTCGCCTTATTTAGGGCGGCCAATCTATTGGTTACTCCCAATTTGCGATAGATAGCCGCCAAGTGTGTTTTAAAAGTTGCCTCAGAGATATGAAGTGAATTTGCTAATTCGCGATTGGTTCCGGGTAAAGATAGGGCCGATAAAACTGCTAACTCACGGGGAGTGAGGAGTTTTGCAGATTCTGAATTTTCTAGCGCAGTGGCAATTCCGGGAGCGTTAAAGTTTTTTGGTTGAGCCAGTGCGCTGCGGATCGCGGCAATGAGTTCGTTAATAGGTGCGCTCTTCTTCACGAATGCGCTAGCGCCTGCGCGCATCGCTGCGATCAATTGACTCTCTTCATCGCTAAAGGTAAGTATTACTATCGCAACATTCTGGGAGTGTTTACGGATCCATTGCACAATATCAAGGCCCGAACCATCAGGAAGGTTGAGATCTAAGATCACGCCATCTGGTGACTTGTGCGCAATTTGTGCAAAAGCTTCTGCGCGGCTTGCTGCTTCACCGCAGCAAACCATGCCAGCTCTTTCAAGCGCTTGCTTTACTCCGTATCTAACCGATGGATGATCATCAACTACAAGAATCCGGGAAAGATCTGGTGAGATCAAAGAGTGATTGTGACTCGAGTTCCTGAGCTATCTGATGTATAGAAGAATGTGCCGCCAAGTAGTTCAGTTCGTTCTTTAATACCAATTAAACCTAAACGAGAGCTATCCAAGGTCGCACCTCCTTCGCCGTTATCGCGCACTTCTAGGTAGGTGTGATTTTCAACTTGGCTTAGATGTATTTCAATCTCGCTACCCCTAGAGTGACGTACGCTATTTCGTAATAACTCACTTGCCATCGCCGTAATTTCTATACCTAGATTTGGTTCGATTGCAAAATCGTTGATGAGGAATCGGAGTTGGCGATCACCACATATCTCTCTTGCCGCCTTAGAGATCTTCTCTTGCACAGACTCATCGTTGGCTTCCCGCAGCTGGTACATCTCACGACGAACTTTAGAAATGAGTTCATCCACCCGAAAGCGAAGGGAACGAATGCCTTTTCGCGTAGGCGATTGCAAATCTACTGTCGCCAAGAGCAAATCTAGTTCATAGCCAAGAGCTACCAAGTCTTGCGCAACGCCATCGTGCAGTTCGCGAGCTAATTGCAGACGTTGTGGCGTACTCACTTAGTAAATAGTTCGCTGATCTCCTTAGCGAATTCTTGAGCAACAACGTGGCGCTTTATGGAAAGTTTCGCCGTTAGTTGGCCGCCGGCAATCGTAAAGTCAGTTGGGAGTATGGTGAACTTACGAATCGACTCGGCCTTGCTTACCGCTTTATTGGCCTCATCTACTGCAGTTTGAATGACCGAGATTAAATCAGGATCCTGTGTCAAGGTTGCAATTGTTGCGCCATCCTTCTTATTGGCCACGATCCAAGACTTTAAGGAATCCTGATCAATCGTCACTAGCGCTGCGATAAATGGTTGATTATCACCGACGACTACACATTGGCTAACGAGCGGATGAGCACGCAGGCGATCTTCAAGTACTGCAGGTGCAACATTTTTGCCACCTGCGGTGACGATTAACTCCTTCTTGCGACCCACAATGGATAGGAAACCATCTTCATCAATCTTTCCTAAGTCTCCTGATTTAAACCAGTGATCTTCAGTAAAGACTTCGGCATTAGCCGCATCGTTCTGCCAGTAACCGCGCATAACGATTGGACCCTTAATCAGGACTTCACCATCTTCGGCGATCTTTACGCTAGTACCCGGAATCGGCTTTCCTACAGTCCCGACCTTTAGCGCTCCAGTTATATTGAGAGTTGCACCAGCAGTTGTCTCGGTTAGCCCGTAACCTTCATAAATTCTTACGCCTGCGCCACGGTAGAAGTGCCCCAGGCGCGTTCCAAGGGGCGCTCCACCAGAAATTGCTGCTTCTACATTTCCACCGAGCGCTGCACGAATTTTAGAGAAAACTAACTTATCGAAGAGCGCATGCTTAAATGAAAGTAGCGGATTAAAGCCTCGCTTATCGAGTGATTCGCTATAAGCAATCGCAACTTCAGCAGCTTTACGGAAGATCTTTCCCTTTCCTGCAGCATCTGCTTTTGCTTCAGCGCCGTTGTAAACCTTTTCAAAGATGCGCGGCACAGCAAGGACGAAAGTTGGCTTAAATGAGGCTAGATCTGGTTGCAAGCGCCCAACTGGATCGCTGCAGTGCGCTAGGTGAAGTCCGGCGCGAATAGCACCGATTTGGACCATGCGACCAAATACGTGCGCAACAGGCAGGAAGAGAAGCGTTGATCCATTTGGCTTAAGGAATAGATCACTTGCACCTTCAACAACGTTTCCACACTCAGCTAAGAAATTACCGTGAGTTAGCTGTACTCCCTTTGGCCTTCCTGTTGTACCTGATGTGTAAATCAAAGTCGCTAAGGTATCCGGCAAGAGCGCGTTACGACGACGATCTACTTCATCATCACCGATATGTGCTCCAGCAGTAGCGAGCACTGAGAGCACATCTTCCGTCATAGTCCAGATGTGTTTTGTGTGTGAAGGCAAAACTGTATTTACTAATTCACGATGGGTTGGTGTTTCCACAATTAGACCAACAGCGCCCGAGTCACTAAGAATCCAATCAACTTGTTCGGCAGATGATGTCTCGTAAATTGGAACTACACATCCACCTGCGTACCAGATTGCAAAATCTAGAATCGTCCATTCGTATCTAGTGCGCGCCATAATTGCAACGCGATCGCCGATTTGAATACCTGCAGCAATTAAGCCTTTAGCGGTAGCGCGTACTTCTGCATCTAACTCTTGGGCGCTAACTTTCTGCCAGCCATCACCCAGAGGGCGTGACAACATAACGCGAGTTGGTTCAAACCAAGCGCGCTCAGCGATCAAATTTGTGAGGTTGCCTGAGGCGGCAGCAGGGACAAGGGCTGGGACTGAGATTTGATTCATGCCCCAACGCTAGCGCCAGATCGAAAAAAAGGGGAGAGGGGGGAAAGTTCTTTTTTACGGGTAACCTTGAGCCATGAGCGAATTCAGCAGTTCCACAGTAACCATTGAAGCTTCCATCTCCGAAGTCGGGGCTACCTTATTTGCGGTAGAGAGCTATCCCGAATGGTCGGGGGCTTTTAAGAAAGTAGAAGTGCTCGCAACTGATGACCAGGGACGGGCAACGAAAGCAAAGTTAACTGTTGATGCTGGCGCCGTTAAAGATGTCGTAACTCTCGACTTTGACTGGAGTGATGCGCCTAGCAAGGTCTCCTTCTCGCTAGATGATGCCAACATACTCACCAAAATGGATGGCGCGTACTTACTAAAGAGTTTAGGTGAAGATTTAACATCAGTTACTTATCAACTCTCAGTTGGGCTATCTATGCCAATTCCGGCGATGATGATCGCCAAGCAAGAGAAATCAACTATTGATAGCGCGTTAAAGCAGCTTAAAGAACATCTAGAAGGATAACTGCGTGGCTTCCAACACCATCGGAATCGATGTAGGTGGCACCAAGGTTTTAGGTGGAGTGGTCAATGAGCGCGGAGAAATACTGGCAAGTGCGCGACGAGATACTCCTCGCGAAGGTGGCCAAGCGTTAACGCAAGCGATTGCCGACGTTGCCAATGAATTAAATCGCGAGTTCGCCGCTGAATCTATAGGTGTCTCTGCCGCAGGCTTTATCTCATCTGATCGCCAGACAATCCTAGCGACGCCAAATATCGCAGGCTGGAATGGCGTTAATTTAGATAGAGAGTTAACTCAGATTCTTGGAAAGCGAATAGTTTTAGAAAATGACGCCAATGCTGCTGCGTGGGGTGAATTTAAATTTGGTGCAGGACGTGGACGTAACGATTTGATGCTGTTAACTCTCGGAACCGGAGTTGGCGGAGGATTAATTCTCGGAGGTTCACTATTTCGTGGGGCTTTTGGTATCGGCGCTGAGCTTGGACATATAAGAATCGTTCCCGAAGGTCATTTATGTGGCTGTGGAATTCGTGGATGTCTTGAACAATATGCATCTGGTTCTGCGCTAATGCGCCATACCCGCGAGGCGATTAGCGCAAGTCCAGATATTGCCCGCAATTTACTGGCACGGGGCGATGGCACTTTGGAAGGCTTGAAAGGCCAGCACATAACTGATGCCGCACGAGATGGAGATCCAGTTGCACTCGCAGCCTTCAACACAATGGCAAGTTATCTTGGAGCAGGTATTGCCACGTTATGCGCAGTCATTGATCCATCTTGCATTGTCTTGGGTGGGGGAGTTATAGAAGCTGGTGAAATTTTTCTTAAACCTACACGTGAAGCTGCGCTTCGATTAATTCCATTTAGCGGAAGGCACCCGTATCCCGAAATTATTCCGGCAGAACTTGGTAATAACGCTGGGTTAGTTGGCGTCGCAGATTTATCGCGAATCTAAAGAGCAACGCCGTCATCTCCACGATTTGAACCTCCACCTTTCCAATTTTTAAAGGCTGAGAGAGCAGAACGAAAAGTCTGCGAAGCGCTCCTCCGTGGCGGATTGGGCGCTATGAATCTATTTTGATCTTCAAATTTATCTAGCTCATCAAGGTAAGAAGTCGGCGCGGACTCATCCAAAGATAAGTTCTCCACCATTGCTTGAAATTCCATTTCAATTAACTCGCGCTCTGTAGCGTCATCTGGGCCATCTTGGCGCTTATCTTTATCGCTCATTACTCCTGCTCCAAGGTCTAAACATGGTTCATATTCGCACATTCCATCCCTTTGGCGCTAAATTACCCTCATGAACAACCTGCCATACGGCATCTTGCGCGCATTCCTAACCCCGTTTCTAATGATCCTCTTTCGTCCGAAGGTCAAGGGACTTCGCAACGTCCCTGGAAGCGGTCCTGTAATTATCGCCTCTAACCATCTCTCATTCAGCGACTCAATTTTTATGCCTCTCGTTGTACCTCGCAAAGTCACCTTCCTTGCGAAGAGCGAGTACTTCACATCTCCAGGACCCAAAGGGTTTTTAAAGAAATTGACCTTTATCGCACTTGGCCAGGTTCCTGTCGATCGCTCGGGGGGTCGGCGCAGCGAGGCGGCACTTATCGCAGGCCTTAAAGTTTTAGCTGATGGCAAGTGTTTAGGAATTTACCCAGAAGGAACGCGATCACCTGATGGTCGCCTATATAAAGGACGCAGTGGAATTGCCCGTTTGGCTATCGATTCTGGCGCCCCGATTATCCCGGTTGCGATGTTCAATACCGAGAAGATTCAACCGACCGGAACGCTGATGCCCAAGGTAATGCGCGTTGAGATGATTTTCGGTGAACCTATGTACTTCGAGGGCGATTCTGCCGACCTACTTTACCTAAGAGAGGTCACAGATAAAATCATGTCCGCGATTCAAGAAATTTCGGGACAAGAGTATGTTGATGCCTACGCAACAAAAGCTAAGAAGGGTTCCGAAGAGGATGAAGGTTAATTACTTTCGATCGATAGGCGCTTAATCAGATAATTACAGGTATCGCAATCAGGACCTGCTTCCGGAAGGTCACCTTCAATAACATTGATTAAATCTGAGATCAATGAATTAAATTGCGCTTGGTCGCGAGTCACGTGTAAGTAATGCTGAGTGACACCGAATCCATGTGCGCCATCAGAAGTCTCAGCGATACCGGCTAATTTCCAAATTAAAAGACCCATACTCGAGACCGGGAAGGGCTTACCTTTTTCTGGGTTTTCTAGCGCGTAGGCATATGCCTCAAGTTGGGACGCATAAAACTGGGCGTTATCTCGTTCGGAGTCAGAGACTTTGCAATCGATGATTCCTACCGAGCCATCATCGTAATGTGCCAACAAGTCGTAAATACCTAGGATGCGCCAACGCGTTACCTTTCCATCTACTTCTATGGGGGCGCTCTTGACCCACTGTCCCCACTGCTTTACGACACCTGGCGCAAGAGAAGGATCTAGGTCGGGCATTGAGGCGCGTCGAAAATGTTCTTCCTGCGCCGCGGAGAGTGGTTTCACCAATGGAAATTGTCCGGGCATTGTGATCTTGAACCAATATTTAATCCAGAGGCAACGTTTACAAGTTGATAATCCGAAGGTTAGATCAGAAGGAGCAATCGTGTCTCGTGCTGGTGATTCTGGTTTCGCAATCTTTGCGCTCATATGGCGATTAAATCATGCACTGCTGCTGCAATCGCCGATAGACCCAAGATAACCATGACTATTCCACCGATTGCGCGTAATTTCCCGAGACATCGCTCATCGCCAGCTAACCAGATGCGGGCATTACTAGCCATTTGTGATTGCAACTCCAGATAAAAGTAATTAGAAAAGTAAGTAAAAAGTAAAAGGGGCGGGTTACCCCGCCCCTTTTACCTACCGTGAAGAACTAACTGCGCGCCTTAGCTATCGCATGAAGTACGCGATATCCAATGACTGCTACCAAGGTTCCGTTGACGATTCCTGTAAATGTGTAATCACCACGAGTCCAAGAATAATCAGCGATACCGATTATTAGAGCAGAGCCGGCAATCAACAAATTGGTTGAATTGGCAAAATCAACCTTAGATTCGATCCAGATGCGGGCGCCTAGAATTCCGATCATGCCAAAGAGAGCGGTCGAAACTCCACCGAGCGCTCCTGCTGGAGTTGCACTCAGTACCGCACCAAATTTTGGTGATAGCGAGAGCAAGATTGCGCCAGCGCCAGCGATCCAATATGCCGCAGTCGAATAGACGCGAGTTGCAGCCATTACGCCAATATTTTCGGCGTAAGTCGTAGTTCCAGAACCTCCACCGAGGCCAGCTAAGGTAGTTGCAACACCGTCTGCTACAAGCGCATTACCCATTTGATCATCTAGATCCTTACCAGTCATTGCGGCAACAGATTTAACGTGCCCAACGTTCTCTGCGATCAAGACAAGGACAACAGGCAAGAAGAGGATCATTACATTCAAACTAAATGTGGGTGTTGTAAAGGTAGGTATCGCAAACCAAGCAGCTTCCCCGATTCCTTTAGTTTCAACATCTCCCATTACCAAAGCCACGATATAACCAACGGCGAGTCCCAAGAAGATACTGATGCGACTTAGGAAGCCTTTTGAGATAACGCTAATTAACCCGATGCTCGCCAAGGTAATGATCGCGATAAGTGGCTCTTTGGTGAAGTTTCCTTTGGCAGCACCCGCTAGGTTAAAACCGATAAGCATAACTATTGTGCCTGTTACTACTGGCGGCAGAAGCCAATTGATCCAACCAATTCCTGCCGCGCTAACTGCGAAACCGACAAGAGCAAGCACAACACCTGTAAAGACGATGCCGCCAAGCGCTGCAGCCATTCCGCCACCTGCACCTGCAGATGCAACCGCTGCACCGATAGGACCAAGGAAGGCAAAAGATGAACCGAGGTAGCTCGGGACTTTATTTTTGGTAATAATCAGGAAGAGGATGGTTCCGATTCCAGAGAAGAAGAGGGTTGTGGTTGGAGGAAAGCCGGTGATGATCGGAACGAGGAAGGTTGCGCCAAACATGGCGGCGATATGTTGTAGTCCTACACCTGCGGTGCGCGGCCAGCTAAGTCTTTCATCTGTTGAAACGACTGCTCCATCAGAAATCTTCTTTCCATCTCCATGAAGTTTCCAAGTAAGTAACGACATTGAATATCTTTCCAATTGATTGACCACGAGAGCGGTCACCGTTTGTGAGCGCGCTTATCGAAGGGAAGATTCGGAAGGGAAGCGGGCTAAAGAGTACGTGGGCGGAAAGCCAGAAACCAAGGAAATTGCGTGGCGAGTCGCGTTAAAAACTCCTCGCCACCTGCAAATTCGCAGTTGACGAGGGGCGCCCTCACGGAGAGTTGAGGGTTAAATCGTCGCATCCTCAGGGACGCGACGAATATGAAGTAACCCAAGAACTGATAGAAGAAGCATTACGAGTGAGCCAACTAGGGCGATGATCGCAGAAATTCCCGCGATAGTACCCAATGTTCCAAATGCATATGCAGTAAGCAATGTACCTCTTAGGACGGTGCCTCTAAAAACAGTTTCCACCATTCCGGCCTTAGCCCCAGCTTCTGCCTTTAGAGTCGGATCAGATGGATTTGCAGCAAGAGCCGCGCTGGCGGCGCGGTTTGCCGAAGATGCCGCAGCATAAGTAGGCATCGTTGATAAATGGAAACCAAGATAATGATCTGCATACATTTGCGCTTGCTTGGCATTTGTTAGAACTTTTTCGCCGTTATCTTCGAAAAACTTTGTGATATCTGCGCTTTCATCAGCGTTTCCAGTGGCTGCAGGAATTGTGATTTCTTGCGCCTGCAACTGTGAGCTAACGGCGTCAGAAGCAAAACTTGCGCCCCAGTTTAATAAACCAGCAGCGACCAACAAAAATGCTGCGATTCCAAAACCCACAGCGGTAACGATTCTGTCGAAACTCTTTCTCTTCATTATCTCTCCCTTTTATTCACCTATCGATTAGGTGTAGGGCAATTAATACTCCAGTCTTGCTACTGTTTTTAGGAAAAATGCCAGGGCTAGCACTTCACCGAAATTGATGAGTGATAGCCCTTAGGAATTAGTGACTTATTTAATGGACTTCGCGATTACAGAGCGATTGTCCATCCGCACCGATTTCTAGATGAGAGCAAGCGACGTTTAATCGATCGAAGGCGGCATCACCGTAATGTGTGCGATATGCCAGGGCGAGCAGGACGCGAATATTTGTATCTGGATCAGATTTGATATTGAAAGCTTTAGCGGCGCGACTGATGGTATTTTCAACCACCTTCTCGGTATGAGATGTTTCTCTAGCGATTGATGAGTTCGTTTTACCTTCGCAAAGCAGACCAAGAACCAGTTGCTCAAAGGGATTTAACTCTCGCGCAGTAATTGTTATATCTCTTGCCATTTTGACCTCTCCGTCACGCCCATTCTCCCACTTTCCTACTAGGTTACCAACGAGTAGGATGGTCAAATGTCCGCAATAACTATCCGCCGTGAAGGCGATATCCAGGTTTTAACCTTTAATCGCCCCGCCAAGATGAATGCGCTAACTCGCGAGATGTACGCAGGCCTAGCGACGGGCTTAAATGAAGCTGCCGGTGATTTTGGAGTCCGTGCCGTAATCATTACCTCGGAGGGCGATCACTTCACCGCTGGCAATGACATCTCTGATTTTCTCGCTAATCCACCAACCGGTGAAGATAGCGATGTTGCTAAGTTTTTAGGATCTTTACTTGAATTCCCGAAACCACTGATTGCTGCTGTAAAGGGAAATGCAGTCGGTGTTGGTACAACGATGCTGCTTCATTGTGATGTGGTTTTTGCCTCACCCACCGCAAAGTTTTCGACGCCATTTGCTTCCCTTGGTTTAGTACCTGAGGCAGGGTCTAGTTATTTATTTCCACTTTTAGTTGGTTACCAGCGCGCTGCCAAAATATTTTTTACAGGAGA
>JAQCAO010000055.1 GCA_027731885.1 Actinomycetota bacterium
CCGGTCTTGAAAACCGGCAAACGAAAGTTTCGTGGGTTCAAATCCCACGCCCTCCGCCAGTTTTCTTCAACCTGTGGCTGACTTCATACCCTGACTGCAGGGTTACGCCTAGCCACTTTTGCCTAATAAGCGCACACTTCTCCTTAGTGAACATCAATCCTGTAAAAGGCCTAAAGGGGTAGAAATGTCTGGAGTATTTTCTCCAAGCCGCGCCAAAATTAAAGAGCGCACGCTTCGCACAGATAAGTGGTGGCTGGAACCTGCAATCACCTTTGGAGTTTTATTTAGCTTCGTTATCTATGCAACTTTTCGCGCATTTGAAGGCGCGAATTATTACAAAGACCATCTGATCTCTCCTTTCTATTCACCATGTCTTTCAGAAGCTTGCGAACCCGGAGCAGTGATTTTGGGATGGACCCCAGTAAGTGCTGAAATTTTCAACTATGCACTTTCACCTGCGCTAATTATTTTGATCTTCCCACTCGGATTTAGAATGACTTGCTATTACTACCGCAAGGCTTATTACCGATCATTCTGGCTCTCACCACCTGCTTGCGCGGTTGCAGAACCGCACAGCAAATACACAGGCGAAACTCGGGCGCCACTAATTTTGCAGAACACACACCGCTGGTTTTTCTATGCAGGTTTGGTCTTTAACGTAATTCTGACTTACGACGCAATCATTTCATTTAAGAGCGTTGATGGTGAATGGGGACATATGAGCGTTGGTTCACTTGTTCTCGTATTGAGTGCGACCATGCTCTGGTTCTATTCATTATCTTGTCATACTTGCCGTCACACAATCGGTGGACGATTGAAGCACTTCTCTAAGCACCCAGTTCGTTACAAGTTATGGAACTGGGTTTCAGATCTCAATCACAAACATCAGCAATTTGCTTGGTATTCACTGGCTGCTGTTGCTTTTGCCGATATCTATGTTCGCCAAGTCGCAACTGGCGCCTGGACCAATTTCTACTTCTTCTAAGGGATGTCAATAAATATGAGTACAGAGAAATCAACTCTCGAGCGCTACAAGTACGATGTTCTTGTAATTGGCGCAGGTGGCGCTGGTTTACGCGCAGCGGTAGAAGCTCGCGAATCAGGCTTACGAGTTGCGATTATATGTAAATCTTTATTCGGCAAGGCCCATACCGTTATGGCCGAAGGTGGCGCTGCGGCATCAATGGGAAATGCAAATTCAAACGATAACTGGATGGTTCACTTCCGCGACACTATGCGCGGCGGAAAGTTTTTAAATCACTTCCGAATGGCAGAACTACATGCCAAAGAATCTCCAGATCGCGTCTGGGAACTTGAAATGTGGGGTGCGTTATTTGATCGCACTAAAGAAGGAAAAATCAGTCAGCGAAACTTCGGCGGGCACGAATATCCCCGTCTAGCCCACGTTGGAGATCGCACTGGGCTGGAATTAATCCGCACCATGCAACAGAAGATTGTTGCTCTGCAACAAGCTGATAAGCGCGAACACGGTGATTACGAATCACATATCAAAGTTTTTGCCGAGCTAACAATCACTGAGATCTTAAAAGAGAATGGCAAGATCGCTGGCGCATATGGTTACTGGCGTGAATCCGGTTCAGAAATTTTATTTGAAGCACCTGCAGTAATCATCGCAACCGGTGGCGTTGGAAAGACCTTTAAAATTACCTCTAACTCTTGGGAAGGTACTGGCGATGGCCATGCCCTTGCTCTCAAGGCTGGCGCTAACTTAGTTGATATGGAGTTTCTACAATTCCATCCAACTGGAATGGTATGGCCACCATCTGTCCGTGGAATTTTAGTTACCGAATCTGTTCGTGGCGAAGGTGGAATTCTTACAAACAATCTCGGTGAGCGCTTTATGTTTAAGTACATCCCAGATGTATTTAAGGATAAGTATGCGGATAATGAAGCAGAAGCTGATCGTTGGTATGAAGATCAAGATAACAACCGCCGTCCGCCAGAGTTGTTACCGCGTGATGAAGTCGCACGCGCAATTAACACAGAAGTTAAATCTGGTCGCGGTACCGAGCACGGCGGCGTTTTCTTAGATGTTTCAAAGCGAATTTCTGCTGAAATCATTAAGAAGCGCTTGCCATCTATGTGGCACCAGTTCTACGAACTCGCTGGCGTTGACATCACAAAAGAGGCGATGGAAGTTGGCCCAACTTGCCATTACGTAATGGGTGGCGTTGAAGTTGAACCAGATACTGCAGCAGCAGTCGGTGTTCCAGGTTTATTTGCCGCTGGTGAAGTAGCTGGCGGAATGCACGGATCAAATCGTCTGGGTGGAAACTCACTTTCAGATCTCTTGGTCTTTGGTCGTCGTGCCGGAATGGGCGCAGCTGCTTACGTTAAGCAGAACAGCACCGCATCTGTATCGGATGCAACAGCGGCCGCAGCAGCTGCACGGATTGAAGCTCCATTTGCGCGCACAGGTGGAGAGAACTCTTATTCACTTCACGCAGAATTGCAGGAGATAACCCATAACTTGGTGGGCATTATCCGCACCGGTACTGAGTTAAAGGAAGCGATTGAAAAGATTGCAGAGATTAGAAAGCGCAGTGCAAATGTGGCAGTATCTGGTGGACGTAAGTTCAACCCAGGCTTCCACCTAGCTTTCGATCTCGACAACATGTTGTTAGTCGCCGAGAGCACTGCAAAATCTGCGATTAGCCGCGAAGAGTCCCGTGGTGGTCACACGCGTGATGACTTCCCAGGTATGGATTCAGGATGGCGCCAGTACAACCACATCGCATCTTTTGATGGCACCCAAGTGGGTGTGCGCAAACAAACGCTTCCATTTATGCCAAAAGAGCTATTTGATCTCTTTGAGGTTGATGAACTTAAGAAGTACATGACACCGGAAGAAATTGCGAAAGGCGGTTCCAACTAATGGCGCGCAAATTAAACCTTCGCATTTGGCGAGGAGATGCAAGTGACGGTGGACTTAAAGATGTACAGGTAGATGTCAACGAAGGCGAAGTTGTCCTCGATGTAATTCACCGCGTGCAAGCCACCCAAATGGGCGACCTAGCAGTCCGCTGGAATTGCAAGGCAGGAAAATGTGGTTCTTGTTCAATGGAGATCAACGGCAAGCCCCGCCTTGCTTGTATGACACAAGTCGCCTCGTTTGAAGAAGGCGAAACCATCACCGTTACACCGCTTCGCGCCTTCCCGGTTATTAAAGACCTTGTCACAGATGTCTCCTTTAACTACAAGAAAGCTATGGAGATTCCAGCTTTTGAGCCACCTAAAGATCTCAAGCCTGGTCAAGCGCGCATGGAACAAATCGATGTCGAGCGCTCGCAAGAGTTCCGCAAGTGCATCGAGTGCTTCTTATGTCAGGACACTTGCCACGTAATTCGTGATCACGAAGAGAATAAAAAGTCCTTCGCTGGACCACGCTTCTTTATCCGTATCGCTGAATTAGATATGCACCCACTTGATATCTTGAAAAACCGTAAGCGAACCGCACAAGAAGAGCATGGCCTTGGAATGTGCAACATCACCAAGTGCTGTACTGAGGTTTGCCCAGAGCACATCAAGATCACCGATAATGCAATCATTCCGATGAAAGAGCGCGTTGTTGATATCAAATACGATCCAGCGCGCATGTTCGCCGGCCTTTTAAAGAGAGAAAAGCGCAACTAGCGATGAAGTCACTGCTACTGGTCGCCGTAGGTGGCGTAGCAGGAACGTTGGTTCGGGCTGGGCTATCGGTCGCAATTCCTGATGATCGAAATGGAACGCTTGCTGCAAATTTATTAGGAGTGGCGCTAGCTAGTGCGCTAGTAGTTCTGATGGAGCGTCGCGGAAATACTTTGCTGCGCCACCTTTTACTTCCGGGTTTTTGTGCAGGCATGACAACTTTCTCAGCCGTGACTATGCAAGCGGTGCAACCAATCTCAGGAGGCGCGCTCTTCTTAGCTGAGAATATCTTCTTAAGCCTCTTGATTATTCTTCTTGTTTTACCGCTTAGCCGCAAATTAATTCCGGTGCGTAAATGAATACCTGGTATGTAATTCTCGGTGCTGCTATTGGCGCTCCAGCGCGCTTTGCAGTTGATCAATACATCCGAAAATACACCGATAAGCCATATGGGACCTTTCTAGTTAATGTAATTGGCTCATTTATCATCGGCCTAACCCTTGCTAGAAATGAAGATATACAAGATTTCATCGCGGTTGGATTTGCTGGCGCCTTCACGACTTGGTCAACTTTTATGCTCGACATTTATCTCGGCTTTGAGTTAAAACGCTACAGACGGATCGCCATTAACTTGGGTTTCTCGCTTGGTTTTGGGCTAGCGGCTGCCTACCTAGGCATGCAAATAGTTAGTTAACCGAGAATAGAAGCTATCCACTCTTCAATTGCATCGGGGTGACGAGGAATGTACTCGCTTAAATTAATATATCCATCAGCAGTTACAAGCACATCATCTTCGATACGGATTCCGATTCCGCGATACTCCGGAGCAAAGAGCTCATCATCTGGCTGGATATAAAGTCCTGGTTCAACTGTTAAAACCATACCTTCACGCAAAATACCTTCGCGATACATATCCTGACGGGCGTGTTCGCAGTCGTGCACATCTAACCCGAGGTGATGGCTTACTCCATGCAGGGTCCATCTGCGATGCAGGCCAACTTCAGGCTTCAGTGACTCTTCTGCGCTGATTGCTAAAACCCCCATGTTCGCTAAGCCTTCAGCGAGTACTCGTTGTGCGGCGCGATTAATTTCTAAGAATGGAACACCAGGCTTTACCGCAGCAAAGCCAGCCAGTTGTGCTTCATATACCAGCATGTAAAGCGCACGTTGTGCAGGTGTGAACTTTCCATTTACCGGAAAAGTACGAGTTATATCTGCGGTGTAATAAGAATCCATTTCAACGCCCGCATCAAGCAATATCAACTCTCCATTGCGGACCGCGCCATCGTTGCGAATCCAGTGGAGCACACAGGCGTGGGCACCGGCTGCCGCGATAGTTGTGTACCCAATGTCATTTCCTTCTAGGCGGGCGCGACCGAAGAATGCGCCTTCCACAATTCTCTCGCCACGTGGATGTTCAGCCGCCGCTGGCATGGCTGCGATTACATCGCTAAAGCCACGGCCAGTCGCATCAACTGCTGCTTGCAATTGAGCAACTTCATATTCATCTTTAACTAAGCGCTGTTCGGATGTAAAGGTAACGAATTCTGGCTCGCGCGCATTTTTTAAAATCAATTTATCAATCAACGCATCTTCGCCGCGAATAAGCAACGTTTCTTTACTAAAGCGCAGTAGATCTTCGATCTTATCTACATCGCGAGTTGGGATTTGATAGACCGAGTTAGCCTCTTCAAGGGTGAAATGTCGGCCAACCCAAAGTTCGCCATATTTACGATCAGTGTAGAAAGCATCGGTTTCGCGAGTTGAGCGCGGATGCAGATAAAGATAAGAGTCATGTCCACCTGATTCATTTGGTTCCATAACCAAAACAGAATCCGGAACCGCATCCGCACCTTGAACACCGCTGTAGTAAGCAAATGCACTGTGTGGACGGAATGCATATTCAGTGTCATTTGAGCGAGTCTTGAAATTTCCAGAAGGAATTACCAGTCGAATATTTGGAAATGCTGCAGATAAAACTTGGCGGCGAGTAAATGCATAAGTAACGACTTCAAGTGGTTCTAAACCTTCTAGGTTAGAAGGCGCCCACCCGGTGCGCATAAATTCTGCATATTGTGCAGGAGGCGCAACATCGTATGGACGCGCATTTTTTACCTCGGGAGTTTCAACCTTCTCATTCATAACGCTAAGAGTACCTAAGCACCAGAGGCAGAGTTAGCCCCAAATTCGATCTCAAATAGCGATTTAGGCTGTATCACGCGATAGCCAACTACCTGTAAACTCTCACCTGTACTTGGAGACGTCGCATAGCCCGGTCGAGTGCGCCTCACTGCTAACGAGGTAAGGTTTAATCGCCTTCAGGAGTTCAAATCTCCTCGTCTCCGCTCTGTTTCACCTTAACGCGGAACCCATCACCTCTTTTTGACGTTCGCTGGCTAGGACATCTCCGCTCTGCTTCACAAAGTTTTGTAAGGTTACACGCCTATAATCCACTAATGAAAAGTTCCTCAGAGATTCTCAAAGCTCTAGAGAATGAATCGATAGAAATTCTAAGAGAAACCGCCGCCGCTTTTAGAAAGCCAGTTCTCCTTTATTCAATCGGTAAAGATTCAGCCGTTCTCTTGCACCTTGCAATGAAAGCCTTTCATCCCGCTCCAATTCCATTTCCAGTTTTACACATCGACACGACCTGGAAATTTAAAGAGATGATCTCCTTTAGAGGCGAAATGGCTAAGAAATATAATTTAAATTTACTTGTTCATACCAATCAAGATGGCGTTTCCCAGGGAGTTACTCCTTTCAATACAGGTGCATCTGAGTACACCAGAGTTATGAAGACCGTTGCCCTTAGACAAGCCCTGGATGCCAACGCCTTTGATGCTGCTATCGGTGGATCACGTAGAGATGAAGAGCGCAGCCGCGCCAAGGAACGAATCTTTAGCGTTCGCGAATCCGGCCACAGGTGGGATCCACGAAATCAACGTCCCGAACTTTGGCGAACGTATAACCCAAAGATTACTAATGAACAGAGTATGCGAGTTTTTCCGCTATCGGATTGGACTGAGCTAGATATCTGGAGTTACATACTTGAACACGATGTGCCGGTTAACCCACTCTATTTCGCTAAAGAGCGCCCGGTAGTTTTTAGAGGCGAACAGATGATTATGGTTGATGATGATCGCTTCCCATTGATTAACGGTGAAAAGCCAGTTATGAAGCAAATTAGATTTAGAACTCTTGGCTGCTATCCATTAACAGCAGCCGTTGAGTCAAATGCAACCACAGTGACTGAGATCGTTGAAGAAGTTATGAATGTAAAGCTGAGCGAGCGAGCGACACGTTTAATTGATGGCGAAAAAGAAGATTCAATGGAGAAGAAAAAGACTGAAGGCTACTTCTGATGCTGCAACCAATTATTAGATTAGTTACTTGTGGAAGCGTAGATGATGGCAAGAGCACTCTAATAGGCAGGCTATTGGTCGAAACAGATAGCGTCCCCCACGATACCGTCGCAGCCGCTCGAAATATTCGCCGCACCGGATCAACTGTAGTTGCAGGCGAAGTTGACTTTAGTTTATTAACCGATGGATTAGAAGCCGAACGCGAACAAGGAATTACCATTGATGTGGCATATCGATCAATGTCGTTATTGAATGGACGACGTCTCATAATTGCTGATGCTCCAGGCCATGAGCAGTACACCAGAAATATGGCGGTTGCCGCATCTAGGGCAGATGTTGCCTTAGTTTTAGTGGATGCATCGCGTGGTATTCGCACTCAAACTTTACGCCATTTAACTATTTGCTCACTTATGGGCGTCAGCAGAGTTGCTGTAGTTGTAAATAAGTTAGATGCAGCAGGTTATTCACAAAGCGTTTATGATGGAATTGTTTCCGAGCTACTGGTTGCAGCAAATCGCTTAGGTATTAATGATTATCAAGCCATCCCAGTAAGTGCTTTAGCTGGAGACAATGTGGTTGTGCGCAGCACAAATATGCCTTGGTATACAGGCCCAACTTTGCTGGAATATATTCAAAGTTGGAGTAAACCCGAAGAATTACTCACTAAGCCGCATATGGGCGTGCAGTTAATCGCCCGCGCTGAGAACTTTAGAGGTGTTTCTGGAACAATTCTTAACGGAACTTTTGTTGTAGGCGATGAAGTTGTTGTTCTCCCAAGTCGACGCAGAGCAGTCATTTCAGAGATTATTACCTACGATGGAAAACTTGAACGTGCTGGAGACTCAGAGGCGGTAACGCTAGTACTAGAACCCGAGGTTGATGCCACCCGTGGAGATTCAATTGAACTCGCAAGCAACTTCACACCACCCGCTGATAGATTCAATGCGAATATTGTCTGGCTCGGTGAGACAAAGTTAGTTCATAGCCGCTCGTATTTATTGATATCTGGTTCCACCCAAGTCCCTGCGATAGTTTCTAAGATCAAATATAAATTCGAGATTGCAACGGGAGATCACGAAGTAGCCGAAGAACTCTCAATGAATGAGATCGGCGTTATTGAAATCGCCACAGATGCCCCAATCGCTTTGACGCCATACGCCGAGCAGCGCAACACCGGCTGCTTTATTCTCGTTGATCGAAGCACGCTAAATACCGTCGCAGCCGGAATGGTTAATCACGTATTACGCAGATCTGAAAATATCACAGAGCATAAATATGAAATTGATGCCCTAGCACGAGCATCTCAGAAGAGCCAACGCGCGAAGGTAATTTGGCTTACTGGATTATCTGGATCCGGTAAGTCGACGATCGCCAACGAACTCGAAAAAACTCTGTTTGCCTCAGGAATGCATTGTTATGTCCTTGACGGGGACAACCTTCGCATGGGTATCAATAAAGATCTTGGTTTTACCCGCGCAGACCGAGCAGAAAATGTCAGACGGGTTGCTGAAATCGCGCACTTAATGTCTGACGCCGGATTAATTGTGATCGTTGCATTAGTAAGTCCATTTGCAAGTGATCGCGATAGCGCGCGTGACATCTTTGAGCAAGGAAGATTTGCTGAAGTTTGGGTAAAAACCCCACTTGAAATATGTGCCGAGCGAGACCCTAAAGGTCTCTACAAAAAAGCGGCGGATGGAACCTTGCCTAACTTAAGCGGAGTTGGCCAAGAGTATGAACCGCCCACAAAGGCGGAATTAGTTTTAAATGGTACTGAATTAGTATCTGAAAACGTTAGAAAAATAATTGAGGAACTGCTTTGAATTGGATGCTTTTCGCCCTCGCCGGCTCAATTGCACAATTGATCGACGGTTCGCTCGGAATGGGTTTTGGATTAACTAGCTCTACATTGTTATTAACGCTAGGAGCATCTGCGGCAGTTGCATCAGCTGCGGTACATGCAGCCGAGATTGGAACCACTTTAGCATCAGGTGCGTCTCACTGGCACCGAGATAATATTGATCGAACAATTTTAAGACAATTGGCAATTCCAGGCGGGATTGGGGCGCTTTTAGGCGCAACCTTCCTTTCTAATATTGATCTTTCAGGCGGAACAATTTTTATTTCAACAATCCTATTGTTACTCGGATTTCTACTTCTCTATCGAAATCTCTTTGTAGCACAACCGCAAGTAAACGTCGCCGAGATATCTAATCCTCGTTACCTCACATTC
>JAQCAO010000056.1 GCA_027731885.1 Actinomycetota bacterium
AGTTGTAGCTGCTATTGATCGTTGGGTCTGGTACGCAGGCTGGAGCGACAAGTTATCGGCGGCTTTCGGCGCTACAAACCCGGTATCTGGCCCTTATTACAACTTCACCATCCCTGAACCACAAGGCGTAATCGCAGTTGCTCCAGCGGAAAGTTTCTTAGCTTTAATTGACGCTATCGCCCCCGCGATAGTTTCTGGTAATTGCGCGGTTGCGCTAGTGCCAGGATCAGCAGCGATTGCAGCGATGACCTTCGCTGAAGTTTTGGCAACAAGTGATTTACCTGCTGGTGTTATAAATATTCTAACTGGCTCTCACGATGAACTTGCACCGTGGGCAGCATCTCATATGGATATAGATGGCTTTGATATATCTGGGATTGATAAGAAGAAGCGCGCCGAACTTAAAGTAGCTGGTGCTGAAAACTTGAAGCGTATCCATAGCTTTGATGGCGCACTATCACCATCGCGCATCTATGCTTTTATGGAAGCCAAGACCGTCTGGCACCCAATCGGAGTTTAAGAATTACTCTGCAGAAATTGCCAGGTACCCTGGCTTAACTACATTCTCGATAATCGCCAAACGCTCTTCAAAAGGGATAAATGAGCTCTTTAGCGCGTTAATGGTGACGCGTTGCAGGTCTAAGAAACTCCAGTCAAAAGCTTTTACTAACTCACTCATCTCATTACTCATCGATGTTGCTGACATTAATCGATTATCGGTGTTGACGGTTACGCGAAAGCGCAATTTCGCTAAATTCCCAATCGGATGATCAGTGAAATTCGCAGCGGCTCCAGTTTGAATGTTAGATGATGGGCACATTTCTAGCGGAATTCGTCGATCGCGAACATAAGCGGCAAGGCGGCCCAATCGCGGTGGTGTGTGATTTAAATCGATATCGTCAATAATGCGTACACCATGTCCTAAACGTTCTGCGCCACAAAGTTGAATAGCCTCCCAAATTGATGGAAGTCCATAAGCCTCACCTGCGTGAATTGTAAAATGAGCATTTTCGCGACGGAGATATTCAAAGGTATCTAGTTGATCGCTGGGTGGAAAGCCATCTTCGGGACCGGCGATATCAAAGCCAACCACGCCTTTTTCACGGTATTTAACAGCTAGTTCAGCTACTTCTTGCGAGAGTTGATTTTGGCGCATACCGCAGAGCAGTGAGGTTACGCGAATTATATTTCCCTCCACCTTGGCTTCTTCTTCGCCCGCACGAAAGCCTTCCAAGATTGCTTCAATCGCCGCAGATAGCGTCAATCCTTTTTCAGTTAAAAGCTCTGGCGCCATTCTTACTTCGGCGTAGACAACTCCATCGCGCGCCAAATCGACTGCGCATTCACGCGAAACGCGAACAATGTCTTCTCTGCGCTGCATTACTGCCACTGTATGCGCAAATGTTTCTAGGTATCTAACCAAGGAGCCAGAATCACAGGAGGTGCGAAACCACTCAGCAAGTTCGGATGCGTCATAACTTGGCAATTCGTGGCCGATTTCCTTGGCAATATCAATTATAGTTTGTGGACGAAGTCCACCATCTAAGTGATCGTGCAGTAAGGCCTTGGGCAATCGTGTGATTTGTTCTGAATTTGGATTCTTATTTAAGTTACTCATCCGGTAATCCGCTCAATAATTAGTGGCAGGCGTTCTACTTTGCCATTTTCTTTAATCTCTATCGCTCCACCTAGAATCTCAATTGCGCGATCAAATCTGGCGGGCTCATCTGTATGTAAGGTGAGGAGCGGTTTGCCACTTTTAATGTAATCGCCTGGCTTGGAGTGCATTTCTATTCCTGCACCAGCTTGCACCGTTTCGCCTTGCTTGGAACGACCTGCGCCTAACCTCCAAGCAGAAACGCCAATCTTCATTGCATCCATCTTGGTCATAATTCCTGATTCAGTTGCAGTGATTACATGTTTTTCTCGCGCAACTGGAAGCTTGGCATCTGGATCGCCACCTTGTGCAGAAATCATCCGCTTCCAATGGTCCATTGCAGATCCATCTTTCAGCGCATCTGCGGGATCTTTTCCAACAATTCCAGCGGCATCGATCATTTCTCGCGCCAGGAGAATTGTTAACTCAACAACATCTGCTGGTCCACCACCGGCTAAAACCTCAATAGATTCGCGGACTTCAAGGGCATTTCCAGCAGTGAGCCCCAGAGGAACATCCATCGCAGTTACAAGCGCGCGAGTTTTCACGCCTGCATCCAGACCAAGCTGGACCATAGTCCGCGCGAGTTCTCCCGCTTTAGCAGGATCGCTCATAAATGCGCCACTGCCAGTCTTTACATCAAGAATCAGTGCGGAAGTTCCTTCCGCGATCTTTTTAGACATAATCGAAGATGCAATCAGTGGGATCGCCTCTACCGTTGCAGTTACATCGCGAAGTGCATATAACTTCTTATCTGCTGGAGCGAGCCCCGCACCTGCGGCACAGATAACCGCGCCAGTATCTTGCAAAACTTTTAACATCTCTGCATTTGAAAGAGATGCGCGCCAACCTGGAATTGATTCAAGTTTATCTAGCGTTCCACCAGTGTGCCCGAGTCCTCGACCAGAAAGTTGTGGCACTGCACCACCGCAAGCCGCCACGAGCGGCGCAAGCGGAAGGGTGATTTTATCTCCCACTCCACCGGTTGAGTGTTTATCTGCGGTTGGGCGATCTAAAGCTGACCAATTCATTCGCTCACCTGAATCGATCATGGCATTTGTCCAGCGGGAAATTTCGCGCGAATTCATTCCATTAAGGAGAATAGCCATTAAGAGCGCAGACATTTGCTCATCTGCGATTACTCCACGGGTGTAGGCAGCTACAGTCCAGTCAATTTGCTTATCGCTTAACTCATTGCGATCGCGCTTGGCTGCGATAATTTCTACAGCGGCAAAGGGTTCAACTCCTGACTTGCTCTGTTCAGTCAAGGCGCTTTTCAATCTCTTCGGGACCAAATGCCCAAGGTAAGAGTTCTGAAAGGGGTTTGATTCCAGTATCTGTCATCAACTGTAGATTGGAGCCGCCATGTTCTTGCAGTAATTGGCGACAACGTCCACAGGGCATTAAATAATTTCCTGAGATATCAACACATGTGAAGGCGATCAAACGCCCACCACCACTATTGATCAGAGTGGAAACAAGCCCACATTCTGCGCATAATGTAAGTCCATAACTAGCATTTTCTACGTTGCAGCCTGAAATTATCCGCCCATCATCTACGAGGGCCGCAACTCCGACCGGAAAGTTAGAGTAAGGAGCATAGGCGCTCTTCATCGCAGTTATCGCGTGCGACTTAAGTAGATCCCAATCAACGTGCATATGCTGCAACCGCTGCTGCATTTATAGATGCAGCCTGCGCTCCTAAAGCTTTGGATCTAAGGACTATTTCAATTCCCTTATCAGCAATTGTGTAACGACGACCATAAAAACCAGCTTCAGCATCTAGAACATCAGAGATTTTGTTATCTTTTATTGCAGCATCGATAATATCTGAGATTGCGCTATCTACACGCTTAACAACAGATGCGATCAAATACTTCGCAGTCGCTGGCGTGACTGTTAAATACAAATCTGGTTCAGAGAGAATCAAGAAGACATCACTTGCATTTTTCTTGCGATTTTTAGCGGTACTTGCTTTAACTATCGCACTGAAGGCATCATCGGCTGAACCAGTGGTCGCTGTGTAAATCACATCAACGCCCATCCTAATTAAGGCGGTAGCCGCAATATCTAAATTTGTTGCTGTGTAATTTACAAAAGTGCGCACTTTTTTCTTACTTGCGTTTACACCTGCTAAAAAGCCATTTTGATAGTTTTCAGCAGTCGATGGGGTCGTGATCATCGCCACTCTTCCGGTCTTGGTGGTCAGTGCCGCGCTAAAGCCCGCTAAAAATGCTCCCTGTTCATCAGCAAATACAATTGAACTCACATTCAGTGCAGCGATTGAGGCATCGCCGATAATTGAGAAATGTGTCTTTGGAAATTCAGTAGATAACTGCTCCACTGCCTCTCGATATTCAGCACCGACTGCAATTATCGCAGAGCAATTCTTATTCGTCAGAGTGCGTAGTCGCTTAACTCGATCCGCTGCTGTTCCATCAGTAACAACTCCCTCAAAGGTGAAGGTGTGTTGATTCTGCGCCTTCTTGACCCCGGCTAGCGTTGCATCGTTAAATGAACGATCCCCAAGACCACCAGTGTCATAAGCGATACAAATATTGGTTGATGCGCTGGCTGGAGTTGGGCTAATAACTGCTACTGAAAGTGTTAAAACTGCCACCAAGAGGGTTGATCGTGCTTTCATTAGAGCACCAAGCCTAGATTTTTATAGCTCTCGGCGACTGTTGCACTTGCGACAGCGCGCGCCTTATCAGCCCCTGCATGAAGTACTTGCACCAGATGTTGCTCATCGTCTAGCAGTTCAAGGGCGCGATCACGAATTGGCCGTAAATGATCAGCCACCACTTCAGCAACAGCTGCCTTGAAGTCACCATAACCCTTGCCAGCAAAGTCATCTTCTAAATCGCTGATTTTTTGACCTGAAAGCGCGGAGTGAATCGAAAGTAGGTTACTTATCCCCGGCTTCTCTTTCTCGTCAAATTTGATTTCGCGTCCAGCATCAGTAGTTGCGCTCTTTATCTTCTTCGCATTTGCCTCTGGGGTATCTAATATTTCAAGCACACCAGCGGTTGAGCCAGAAGATTTACTCATTTTATTTGTTGGCTCTTGCAGATCATAAATTTTGGCGCCAGATTTTAAGATGTACCCTTCGGGGATTCGGAATGTTTCACCAAATCGAGAGTTAAAGCGGGTAGCCAGATCTCTTGTTAACTCTATATGCTGTCTCTGATCTTCACCGACAGGTACATAGTGTGCTTGGTATAAAAGTATGTCAGCGGCCTGCAACATCGGATATGTAAATAATCCAACGCGAGTAGAATCTGCACCACCTTTAGCAGATTTATCCTTGAACTGCGTCATCCGGTTGGCTTCTCCAAATCCAGCGATGCACTCCATAATCCAACCTAGTTGGTTATGTTCGGCAACATGTGACTGCACGAAGAGCGTTGACTTCTCAGGTGAAATTCCTAGAGCGATTAATTGCGCCGCTGAAGTTAGAATCCGCTTACGCAAAAGCGCTGGCTCTATTTCGCCCGTAAGTGCATGCAAATCTACGATGCAATAAAAGGCATCGTTTCCCTCTTGCAGCTCAACCCATTGCTTAAGCGCACCTAGATAATTTCCTAGATGGAACGAGTCACTTGTCGGCTGTATGCCGGAAAGGATGCGTTTGGTCATGTTGTTATTCTCGCACGGATCGCTAATTACGCGATATCAGTAACTGCCCAGCGCGCTTGCCTTCCATGGTTAAAACTGTGATGCGAACACCATTGATACCAACCACATCATTTACAACAGGGATTCGCCCTAAAAAGTGCATGACGAATCCGCTGGCTGTTTCATATGGCCCATCTGGAATATCAATTCCTGTCTCATCTCTCAAATCATCAAGCGAGATCAGCCCGTCGACTTCAAAATCTCCTGCTCGTGCATGCTCTGAGACCTCTACTTCATCGCTGTCGTACTCATCTTTGATATCACCGATGAGGCATTCGACTAGATCTTCTAAAGTAACAATGCCATCGGTGCCACCGTACTCATCGAGAACGATTGCTAGGTGCTGGCGTTGATTTCGCATTTCAGTGAGCGCCGGCAGAACTCCCTTTGTGCCAGGCAAGAACATTATGTTTCGCACTAACTCCTGAATCTTTCCGCCAGCGCTTACAAGTGAAGTATCCAATAAATCGCGGACGTGAATAAATCCAATTACTTCATCGGTTGAGCCGCGAACAACGGGATAGCGAGAATGTGCTCGATCTACAGCGAGCGCAATCGCCTTACCGACGGTGAGTGAAGCCTCCATAAAATCCACTTCTGTGCGCGGCACCATAACTTCATGAACTTGGCGCTCAGAGGCGTTAAAGACTTCCTCCACAATATCGCGCTCTTCGGCAGTCAGTGCAGCGTGGCCAGTTACTAAATCAAGTAGCTCTTCTTCAGACATTTGGCTGCGTTGCTCTTTCGGATCAATTCCAAATATCCGCACAACCGCATCAGTTGACTTTGAAAGCAACCAAATTACTGGTCTGAAAAACTTGGCAGTGAAATCAATTGGAGCTGCGCTCCATAATGAAATCTCCTCGGTGCGAAATAGCGCTAAGCGTTTCGGCACAAGTTCACCAAATACGAGAGAGAAGTAAGCGATGACAAGAGTTACACCAATTAGTGAGGTTACATTTGCTGCATTTTCTGAAAGTCCAAGTTCAATTAAATTTGGAATTACATAAACGCCTAATCTTTCAGCGCCCAACGCTGCCGATAGAAAGCCACAGAGGGTTACGCCAACTTGAACGGCGGCCAGAAAACGGCTGGGATTTGATGTAAGGGTGGAAAGTTTGGCGCCGCGCTTTCCTCTTGTTGAGAGTTGGCGAACTTGGCTTTCACGAAGAGAGACAAGTGCGATTTCGGCTGCTACAAAGAGGGAGCCGAGCAAGATCAGGGCGGCAACAGTGGCTATATCGCCCAGCAAAGAACCAATCGGGTAAGGATCCATGATGAGGAGAATTCTACTTCCTGAGCCCTTTGCGCCGAAAACCGATGAGATCTGAGCGTGTAATTATGCTCATTTCCCAGATTTTCAGATCTGCAATATTCTTATGCTGCCTTGCCACCCGGCTAGCACCTTCATCCTTGGATCGTCGGGCACGTACCTGCCCGGAGAAGGAAGTACCTTAAATGGCATCTGTTGTATTCGAAAACGCTACACGTATTTACCCAGGCACTACCAAGCCTGCAGTCGACAAGTTAAATCTGACTGTTAATGATGGTGAATTTCTAGTTCTTGTTGGTCCATCAGGTTGCGGAAAATCCACATCACTTCGCATGTTGGCCGGTCTTGAGGAAGTCGATGAAGGCCGAATTCTGATTGGTGACCGTGATGTAACAAACGTTGCGCCAAAAGATCGCGATATTGCGATGGTCTTCCAATCGTATGCACTCTATCCGCATATGACAGTTGCTGAAAATATGGGCTTTGCGCTAAAAATTGCGGGAGTTGCAAAAGAAGAACGCGATAAGCGCGTTAACGAAGCAGCAAAGCTACTTGATCTAGAGCCGTATCTTGAGCGTAAGCCGAAAGCTCTCTCTGGTGGACAGCGCCAGCGCGTTGCAATGGGCCGCGCAATTGTTCGCGAACCACAAGTCTTTCTTATGGATGAACCACTTTCCAACCTTGATGCAAAGTTACGCGTTGCCACCCGCACTCAAATCGCTGCACTGCAGCGCCGCCTAGGAATCACAACTGTTTATGTAACTCACGACCAGGTTGAAGCTATGACAATGGGCGATCGTGTTGCCGTTCTTAAAGATGGTCTACTACAGCAAGTAGATAAACCACGTAATCTCTACGATACTCCAGCCAACGCTTTTGTCGCGGGCTTCATTGGATCTCCGGCTATGAATCTGCTCTCTGCCTCCGTCAGCGGTGGCAAAGCGATGCTTGGCGAATTAGCTATCGATGTTCCATCATCTGCTGGTAATTCAGTAACAGTTGGAATTCGTCCAGAAGGTCTAACGTCTGCAGCAAACGGATTTAGAGTTGTCGTTGAAGTTGTCGAAGAACTTGGCGCTGATGCATTCGTTTATGGAAGACCAGCCGATGCATCTGTGAAATTCGCACAAGCCGGCGATGAAGGAGCACAAGTAATCGTTCGTTGGGATCCAAAGAACCCACCGAAGCCAGGTGAAACAGTTACTGTCGAACCTGCACCAAATGCAGTTCACTTATTTAGCGCTACCACCGGAGAACGCATCAAGTAAGACTTTTTAAGAAAATTCCAGATTTCCTCTTAAAACGTGTACTCGTCCGGGACCATATCTGCGCCATTGATCTGTCATAACTAGCGCAGTATCTTCATCAATTCCGATTAGCGTGGCATCTGCGTCCTGGCGAATTATTGCAGCAGTAACTCGATCGGGAAGCCATCCTAAAAATTTGTCATAATGCGGGATCACTTCAATATCAGGTAATAAGTTAAGACCTTCGCTTACATGCGATCTGCGAATACCGATTATCTTGCCGCCAAAGGCCATTGCACCTGCCGAACATCCAGCAAGGGATGCTCCAGATTGCCAAGCCAAAACAATTGCCGACCATAAAGGGGTGTCACGAAAAGTATCTGCCAAATGAACTGGATCTCCGCCTGAAAAGTAGATGAGACCAGCGCTCTTTACATCCTCTATCCATTGCGGATTGTGCGCATCGTCTCGATTCAAGACTGGTAAATACTTAACTTCACAACCAATCCGCGCGCCTTGTTCTGCGCCACGTAACTTCCAAAACTCTAAACGGTCGTCACCTTCTTTACTGGCGGCGGTCGGAATCTGAATAAAGGTATTTGATTTACCTTTTGAAATAGCCAAGTGCAAGAGCTCACTTTCAAGTTCCTGCGCTTGCGGTAAATATTCACCTGAACCAACGAGAGCGATAGCGCCATGCTGGTGATTGAGCATTATTGAGCCATTACAACTTTCAGATTTTCATCGATTGAATTGAGGAACTCTTGGGTCGTCTGCCAAGGTGCAGTCTTTGAGATCAAGAAGGCGAGATCCTTAGTCATCTTTCCAGATTCAACTGTTTCGACACAGACTCGCTCTAAAGTTTCGCAGAACTTCGCAAGCTCAGCGTTGTTATCCAATTTTGCACGGTGGGCTAGGCCTTGCGTCCACGCAAAGATTGATGCGATTGGATTGGTTGAGGTTGCTTTGCCTGCTTGGTGATCGCGATAATGCCGTGTAACTGTTCCGTGAGCAGCTTCTGACTCGCAAATCTTTCCATCCGGAGTCAAAAGTACTGAAGTCATTAAACCAAGTGAGCCATAACCCTGTGCGACGGTATCTGATTGCACATCGCCGTCGTAATTCTTACAAGCCCAAACATAGCCACCCTCCATACGAAGTGACATTGCAACCATGTCATCAATTAGGCGGTGCTCATACCAAATACCTGCCGCTACAAACTGTGGCTTGAA
>JAQCAO010000057.1 GCA_027731885.1 Actinomycetota bacterium
GCTTGATTCCTGTCGATCGCGTTGGACTTTATGTACCAGGTGGTCGCGCGGTCTATCCAAGTAGCGTTTTGATGAATGTGATCCCTGCGCAGATCGCAGAAGTTTCCAGTATTGCAGTTGCATCGCCACCGCAGAAAGAGTTCGGCGGTTTACCGCACCCCACAATTTTGGCTGCGTGTGCGCTGCTTGGAATTAGAGAGGTCTATGCGATCGGGGGAGCGCAAGCGATCGCTCTCTTTGCATATGGAATGGATGGTTTATCAGAAAAGTGCGATTTGGTTACTGGTCCAGGAAATATCTATGTCGCTGCTGCTAAGCGAGCACTTCGCGGCGTAATCGGTATTGACTCGGAGGCAGGGCCTACGGAAATTGCTATCTTGGCAGATGAAAGCGCAATTGCAGCTGATGTTGCTGCAGATTTAATTAGCCAAGCCGAGCACGATGTTATCGCCGCAGCAGTGCTGGTTACTACTTCAACCGCACTAGCAAGTGAAGTAGTTAAAGAACTAGAAATTCGCGTCGCCGCCACCAAACACAGTGCGCGCATTCAGGAAGCGCTTTCTGGAATCCAATCAGCAATTGTCTTAGTCGACTCGATCGCTCAAGGCCTTGATGTCGTAAATGCATACGCCGCAGAACACTTAGAAATCCAAACTGCTAATGCTGCAGAAGATTCTTTAAAGATTCGTAACGCGGGCGCAGTCTTTATCGGAAGATTTTCACCAGTCTCGTTGGGAGACTACTCCGCTGGCTCAAACCACGTTCTACCCACCGGAGGATGTGCTTGCCACAGTAGCGGTCTATCAGTCCAAACATTCTTGCGCGGACTTCACTTTATTGAATATTCAAAGAAAGCCTTTGTGGATTTAGTTCCCACCGTCATCACTCTGGCGAACTCGGAAGATCTACCAGCGCATGGCGAAGCGATGTCTGTTCGTCTGGAGAATTTATGAGTGAGAAGAAGTGGCCTGCTTGGTTACCGCTGCGCCAAGATTTACAGCCGCTATCACCATATGGTGCGCCGCAGGTACCCGCGGAAGCCACGTTAAATACTAATGAGAACCCGTATGCGCCATCACCAGAGTTAGCCAAGGCGATCTCCGATCGGATCCATCAAGTCGCACTAAATCTAAACCGTTATCCAGATCGCGATGCGGTCTTACTTCGTAAATCTCTCGCAGCTTTTATCAATAACCTCTCTAGTACATCTTTCAATGCAGATCAGATCTGGGCGGCTAACGGAAGTAACGAAATAATCCAATCGCTCTTCATGGCTTTCGGCGATCGACAGACGCTTGGCTTTACACCTTCTTATTCAATGCACCCGCTTATCGCCAAGGTGATTGGGGTGCAATGGGTCGATGGTGGACGACGCCCAGACTTTTCACTCGATCTGGAGCAAGCGGTTAAGCAGATTTCTCAAGAGAAGCCATCGTTGACCTTTATTACTACACCAAATAATCCAACAGGCACGGTTATTAGTTTGGATGAGATCGCTGTTCTGGCCGAAGCCGCAGCAAGGGTAAATGGCTTACTGGTTGTCGATGAGGCCTACGCAGAATTCTCCAATTTGCCATCTGCAGTGACGCTAATCAAGAAATATCCCAACTTGATTGTGATTCGCACTATGAGCAAGGCCTTCGCTTTTGCGGGAGCTCGCTTGGGCTATTTGATTGCAGATCCAGAGATCGTGTCTGCAATGTTCTTGGTGCGTTTGCCATATCACTTAAGTTCATTGACTCAAGCAGCGGCAGAAGTTGCGCTGGAATTCCAAGCAGAACTCCTAGGTACCGTCTCGTCCCTAATCGACGCCCGTGAATTCGTAACTTCCGAGTTAGAAAAGATGGGCTTACAAGTAGTACCTAGCCAGGCTAACTTCATTCTCTTTACTGGGTTTCGCCTTGAGCAGGGTCAACTCTGGCGTCAGCTCCTAGATCGAGGAGTTCTCATTAGAGATGTGGGATTATTAGGCCACTTACGTATGACTATTGGCAATGAGGCCGAGAACCGAAAATTTATCGCCGCCCTGCAAGAGATCTTGAATGGAGAAAGCCAATGAGAATCGCCCGCGTAGAACGCAAGACTAAAGAATCACATGTAATAGTCGAGTTAAATCTCGATGGCGTTGGTGAAATCTCAGTTGATACAGGAGTCCCATTCTTCGATCACATGCTCTCGCAACTTGGAAAACACTCGGGTTTTAACTTAACGGTTAAGACCACTGGCGATGTTGATGTCGATTCGCATCACACCGTTGAAGATACCTCTCTTGCTTTTGGCCAAGCACTCCGTGAAGCGCTAGGAGATAAAGTCGGGATCCGACGTTTCGGCGATGCCATGGTGCCACTTGATGAAGTTCTGGTTCAGGCAGCGGTAGATCTTTCGGGGCGCCCATACCTGGTGCACCGCCAACCAGAAATCGTAGAATTAATCGGAACTTTCGATACTACTCTTGGAAAACATATCTGGGAGTCAATCGTTGCCGAGGCGCGTATCGCTCTTCATATCCGTGTGCTAGAAGGTCGTAACGCCCACCACGTATTTGAAGCGCAATTTAAAGCGGTCGCACGCGCACTTCGCGATGCAGTATCACTCGATGGCGGAATAGCGGGAGTTCCTTCCACAAAAGGTTCGCTCTAATAGTGATCGCAATCCTCGACTACGGGTCAGGAAACTTACGTTCAGCACAACGCGCCTTTGAACGAAGTGGCTCTGAAGTTGTAGTCACCTCTGATCGCGACGTTGCACTAAACGCTGCCGGACTTGTTGTTCCAGGCGTTGGTGCATTCTCGGCGTGTATGCGTGGCCTAGTCGCAATTGGTGGAGATCAAATAGTTCGGGATCGCATTAAAGCCAAACGTCCCACTCTCGGAATCTGTGTTGGAATGCAGATTCTCTTTCGTGATGGTGATGAGCATGTGACTTCTGAATTGCATAAAGGAGTTGGAATCTGGCAAGAGAGCATTACCAAATTAGCAGCGCCGATCTTGCCGCATATGGGTTGGAATACCGTTTCTGTTACTGATAATTCTCAACTATTTAAAGGCATTACAGATCAGGCTTTTTACTTCGTCCATTCTTATGCAGCAAAGTCACCGGTAGGTGTCGCGCAAGGTTGGACCACTCACGGCGAAAAGTTTTTGAGCGCGGTGGAAGATGGCGCAATTTTTGCTACGCAATTCCACCCTGAAAAATCGGGCGATGCTGGCCTTGAACTTATCAAAAACTGGGTGGAGATGCTGTGAGCGATGTAAATTATCTAGAACTACTGCCCGCCGTAGATGTTAAAGATGGCCGAGCGGTAAGACTTGTCCAAGGTGAGTTAGCGCGCGAGAGCGTCTATGGTCAGCCACTTGATGTTGCACTTGAGTTTCAAAGCGCGGGGGCAGAGTGGTTACACCTGGTCGACCTGGATGCCGCATTTGGCCGTGGAGATAACAGCGAAATTCTCGCTGAAGTTGTAGGTCGCTTAGATATCAAAGTAGAACTATCTGGTGGAATACGTGATGACGAATCCTTAAAACGTGCACTTGCAACGGGTTGCCGCCGAATCAATCTCGGAACCGCCGCGTTGGAAAATCCAGAATGGACAGCTCGAGTTATCGCCGAGCACGGTGATCGGATCGCAGTTGGTCTCGATGTACGTGGCCATGTTCTAGCTGCGCGCGGCTGGACAAAAGAGGGCGGAGATTTATTTGAAACCTTGGCGCGGTTAGAAAGCGATGGTTGTGCCCGCTATGTTGTTACCGATGTGACTAAAGATGGAACTTTGCAAGGTCCGAATTTAGATTTATTGCGCGAAGTCTGCGCCGCAACGAAGAAACCAGTTGTTGCAAGTGGAGGAATATCATCTTTAGCCGATATTTCGGCTCTTTCCGCCTTGCATCAAATCGGAGTTGAAGGCGCAATTGTCGGAAAAGCTTTATATGCCGGTGCATTTACTTTGCAAGAGGCGCTAGCGCTGACTAAAGGTGCTAGTTAAATGGCTCTCTCAGTTCGAATTATTCCCTGTTTAGATGTGACAGATGGTCGTGTAGTAAAAGGCGTTAACTTTACCGACCTGGTTGATGCCGGTGATCCCGTTGAGATGGCAGATCTGTACAACCTAGAAGGCGCCGATGAGTTAACTTTCTTAGATATTTCAGCGAGCAGTTCTGATCGGGAAACGACTTTAGATGTAGTCAGAAAGACCGCCGAGCAAGTATTTATTCCGCTAACGGTTGGCGGTGGAATTCGTAGCGTGGCAGATGTGGATCGCTTGCTGCGCGCAGGTGCCGATAAAGTTTCAATCAACACATCTGCGATCGCGCGCCCTGAGTTAATTGCCGAAATAGCCGATCGCTTCGGTTCGCAGGTGTTGGTGATTTCTATCGATGCCAGACGCGCCCGCACTGAATCTGGATTTGAAGTCACAACTCATGGAGGCCGACAGAGTGCAGGTCTCGATGCACTCACTTGGGTTGAGAAAGCTTGTTCACTTGGCGCAGGTGAAATTCTTTTAAATTCAATGGATGCCGATGGCACGCGCGCCGGTTATGACATTGGAATGATTAGCGCTGTGCGGGCTATCTCAAAAGTTCCGCTCATCGCCAGTGGTGGAGCAGGAACTCTCGAAGATTTTGGGGCGGCTCTTGATGCTGGCGCAGATGCCTTACTAGCAGCGAGCGTATTTCACTTCGGAATCCACCGAATAAGTGATGTTAAGAAGTACTTAGGCGCGCAGGGTTATTCCATTCGCAACAACCGTATCGCCTAAGGCAGAATAAGACCATGGATGCGCAGCTGCCCTCGGTTCTACCTGCCGATATTGCAGCCCTCCTGAAATCTGATCTTGATTTAATTCCAGCGATTGCTCAGGATGTAAAGACCGGCGAAGTTTTAATGCTCGCCTACATGAATCGCCAATCACTAGCGTTGACGTTGGAAACTGGCCGCGCAACATATTGGAGCCGCAGCCGCAATGAACTTTGGGAGAAAGGCGCGGCTTCAGGACATACACAGAGGGTCTTATCGATCGCCTTAGATTGTGATGGCGATGCGCTTCTGATTAAAGTTGAACAAAGTGGTGCTGCCTGCCATACAGGTGAACAGAGTTGTTTTCACAATGAGATTTCTCCAAAGCCTGCTGCAGGAGCGCGATAATGCAGCGCTCTGAATTTCAAGAGTACGCGAAGAGTTTCAACGTTATTCCGGTGTATCGAAAACTTCTTGCCGATGGCGAAACGCCGATAGGTATTTACCGAAAGCTCGCCAAGAACGCGCCATCTACATTTCTCTTGGAGTCAGCCGAACACGGAGGAGCTTGGTCTAGATATTCATTTATCGGAGCAAATAGCCAAGCGACCTTAAGCGAGAAAGATGGCAAGTCAGTTTGGGTAGGAACAACTCCAGCGGGCGCTCCAGTCGGTATAGATCCATTGGCGGCGCTACGACTCTCAGCGGCGCATCTGCGTTCACCTAAAATTGACGGATTACCTCCACTGACTGGAGGCCTGGTTGGTTATATGGGATATGACGCAGTACGTCGCTTGGAAAAACTGCCCACCATAGGAGCAAAAGATATTGATCTACCAGAGTTAGCCTTTATGTTGACGAGTGATCTAGCGGTAATGGATCACGCCGAAGGAACCATTACTTTAATTGCTAACGCTATTAATTGGGATGGAACAGGAGATCGAGTTGATCAAGCCTTCGATGATGCGCAAGCACGTTTAGATCGAATGCAGAGTGATCTTGCTGAATCACTGCCAGGGTTTGTTGATGAGTTATCACCTAAAACCGCACCAGAATTTACAAGAAATATTTCTGGTGACGAATACAAAGCCAAGATAGTTCAGGCTAAGGAAGAGATTTTGGCGGGGGAGGCTTTCCAAATCGTTCTCTCGCAACGCTTTGCTATGGAATGTAATGCAGATTCGCTAGATGTCTATCGCATGCTTCGCTTACATAACCCCAGTCCGTATATGTATCTATTTAGATTTACCGATGGCGTTGAAGTTGTGGGTTCTAGTCCAGAGGCGCTAGTTAAAGTAACTGGAAAAGAGGTGATGGTCCATCCAATTGCAGGAACACGTAAGCGCTCTAATTCGGCGGAAGAAGACCATCGCTTGGGGGAGGAGTTGTTAGCCGACCCTAAAGAACGCGCTGAACATTTAATGTTGGTTGACCTAGGTCGCAATGATCTTGGAAGAATTTGCGCGCCAGGAAGCGTTGAAGTAATTGACTTTATGCATATCGAGCGTTACTCACACGTAATGCACATCGTCTCGACTGTTATTGGCGAGTTATCCGAAAAATCATCGCCAGTAGATGCGCTCTTTGCAGTCTTTCCAGCGGGCACGCTTTCTGGGGCACCGAAGCCTCGCGCCATGGAAATTATTGAAGAGTTAGAACCAACGCGCCGCGGTTTATACGGTGGTGCAATCGGTTATCTGGATTTCACCGGCAATATCGATACCTGTATCGCGATTCGCACTGCGCTCATCTATAACAAAGTTGCATACGTTCAAGCCGGGGCTGGAGTAGTTGCAGATTCTGATCCAGAGTCAGAAAACCAAGAGTGTCTAAATAAAGCAGCAGCTGTCTTAGGTGCGATTGGCGCTGCCAATAAATTATCAACTCGAATGCAAGTATCTTAGATGTCAGATTTTGCGCCAGTTCTATTCTCACTGCTTGTAATTCTTATACTAGTTTTCCTAATTTCGCGTCGATTTAACATCTCTTCTCGTTATGAGCGGGCACCTAAAATTCACACCCCTTGGAGCGCCTTGGATAAAGGTATTGATCCAACCAAAGATGGTGATGAGAAATGAGCGTTTTAGATTCCATCATTGAAGGCGTTCGCGAAGATTTAAGCAAACGTCGCAGACCCTTAGGGCAGTTGCACGAAGAGATGGCACAGGCAGCCCCACCATTAGATGCACATGCCGCACTTCAAGGCGCTGGCATGAAAGTCATTGCAGAAGTAAAACGATCATCGCCCAGCAAAGGCGCTCTCTCCGCAATTACCGATCCCGCCGCACTTGCCGAGCAATATCAACTAGCCGGGGCGAGCGTGATCAGCGTCTTAACCGAAGAGCGCAGATTTAAAGGATCACTTGGCGATTTAACTGCAGTGCGTTCGAAGGTCACCATTCCAATACTGCGTAAAGACTTTATGGTTGATGAATATCAATTCTTTGAAGCGCGCACAAATGGCGCAGATATGGTGCTTCTTATCGTGGCGGCGCTGGCTAAGAGTCAGTTGAGAGATTTCTATGATCTTGCCGCGGAACTAGGTATGGCTGCTTTAATCGAAGTCCACACCGCTGATGAACTTGAACGTGCGATGGAGATAACGCCACAGATCATCGGCGTAAACTCTCGCAATCTAAAGACTTTAGAGGTCGACCCGGCAGCATTTGCGCAACTGATTCCACAGATTCCATCCGATCTGATCCGCGTTGCTGAATCTGGAATCAGCAGCCGCGCAGAAGTGGAATTTGCGGAAAAGCAAGGCGCTAGCGCCATATTGGTGGGTGAAGCGCTAGTCACATCGGCTAATCCAACTTTGGCGATGCGCACCTTATTGGGTCAAGGGTAGGCTTTAACTATGTCGATTTCAGAGCGCGAGGATCTATCTGCGATTTTGGGACACTTCGGTCCATATGGCGGGCGCTTTGTTCCGGAGGCGCTGATTGGCGCTCTCGAAGAGTTAGAAGAAGCGCATCGCACATCACAACTTGATCCCACCTTTGTATCTGAACTCGCCGAACTTCATCGCACATACACAGGCCGCCCCAGCATCATTACCGAGGCGAAACGTTTTGCCGAACATGCAGGCGGTGCACGAATAATTTTAAAGCGTGAAGATCTCAATCACACCGGCAGCCACAAGATAAATAATGTTCTTGGACAAGCCCTACTTACCAAACGAATGGGCAAAAAACGGATTATCGCTGAAACTGGCGCTGGCCAACACGGCGTCGCCTCAGCCACCGCTGCAGCGCTGATGGGCCTGGAATGTGTTGTTTACATGGGCGAGGAAGATACGAAACGCCAAGCGCTAAATGTGGCGCGCATGAAATTGTTAGGTGCTGAAGTAATCCCAGTTACTTCTGGATCACGCACGCTAAAAGATGCGATCAACGAAGCTATGCGCGACTGGGTTACCAATGTGGAAAGTACACATTACTTACTCGGTACGGTCGCAGGTCCTCACCCATTCCCAACGATGGTTAGAGATTTTCATAAGATAATTGGAGAAGAAACTCGCGCACAAGTTCTTGAACTCACTGGCCGCTTGCCAGATGCAGTTCTCGCCTGCGTTGGCGGTGGGTCAAATGCCATTGGTATCTTCCATCGCTTTATCTCTGATCCAACAGTTCGCCTAATTGGACTTGAGGCGGGCGGTGATGGAGTAGAAACCGGACGCCACGCTGCAACAATTACCGGAGGAACACCTGGAGTTTTACACGGTACTCGTTCTTATGTTCTGCAAGATAAGAATGGCCAGACTGTGGAATCACATTCAATCTCAGCAGGCTTAGATTATCCCGGCGTTGGACCAGAGCACGCGTACCTGCACGATATTGGTCGCGCTGAATACCGCGCCATTACTGATGATCAGGCGATGCACGCATTTGCCCTGCTCTCAAAGACAGAAGGAATTATTCCGGCGATTGAAACCGCGCATGCGCTAGCTGGTGCAATGCAGGTTGGAAATGAACTCGGTAAAGATGCGATAATCGTTATCAACCTCTCGGGTCGGGGCGATAAAGATGTCCAAACTGCCGCGAATTACTTTGGAATACCGCTCGATTAATGACCGCTCTAGATCAGCTCTTCGCTAAAGTTCGCGCGGAAAATCGCGCAGCGCTGATCGCATACATCCCGGCCGGATTTCCATCGCAAGCTGGATGCCATCGGGTAATTGAAGCAT
>JAQCAO010000058.1 GCA_027731885.1 Actinomycetota bacterium
TCAGTTTATTCTGAACAACTTTCCAAACTCTTTAGCCCAAATTTCCCAGCGCCAGTTAGAGATTACCCATTCGCGTCCACGCGCACCCATCGCTCTCGCCTCATCTAGATCATCCAAGAGCGCAATTGCAGCTCTTGCGATATCAGAAGAATTTCTCCCATCGACCGTAACACCAGTGACCCCTTCTAGGACTGCATCAGGTGCGCCCCCGGACTTTCCCGCAATAACTGGTAAGCCACAAGCGCTAGCTTCAAGATAGACAATCCCTAAACCTTCGACCTCAAGTCCGGCAAGGCGCGAGCGAGATGGCATTGCAAATAAATCCCCGACGCAGATATAGGAGGGTAGATCGGCATATTGAATACGGCCGATAAAGGTGATGGAATTTTTAAGCGCTAAATTAACAGTCAACGCCTCTAACTTTTTGCGGTAGGGACCTTCCCCCACCATAAGAATATGAGTATCTGGATGCTGACGCAGAATCTCGGGCAGGGCCGATATTAAAGAATCTTGACCTTTGCGATGAACAAGCCGACCAACGCTCACGATTACTTTCTTATTGGTCAGTCCTAGAGATTTGCGAAGTTGCGTCGCAGATGCGCTAGGTGCGAAATGAGCTGTATCAATTCCAGGTGCAATCTTCACCATTGCAGATATAGATTTTTGAGAGAGCGCGCGCGATATCTTCGCCCGGGTAAAATCTCCTAAGTAAGTCAAATGGTCGACGCTGCGACCGATATAACCGATCGCCCAATTAAAGGGCCAGATACTCGCCCACCAGACTTCATGGCCGTGCGTTAAGGCAACTATCTTTTTTGCGCCAGCTTTACGTAGCCCACCAGCCATAACCGCTAAAGGTGCGGCTGCACCAAAAAATATCGACTCAATTTTTTCGCTTATGATTACTCTTCTCACCGCTCTGAAGACTTGTGGCGTTGGGAGTAAAACTTTTGATTTATCTCGTATAACTCTTACCCCAAATTTATCTAACCAATTTTGATCATAGGCTCGAGTATCGCCCTGCTGCGATGTGTAGACAGTTACCGAACCCACAGGCAGGCGCTCAATAAGTCCCATAACAAATGTTTCGATACCGCCCGCGCGCGGGCCAAAATCGTTTGTAATACAGATTATTTTTTCAGGCATTTAATCTAAAAACTAGAGGCGACGAGCGCCGACATAAGGTTTACTTCCAAGATTGGATGCACTCGCAATCTTTACACGTGATCCTGTGCGAGGTGCGTGCACCATTCTGCCCTTACCTAGATAAATTCCAACGTGTGAAATAGGGCGACCAAAAAAGACTAGATCTCCTGCTTTGAGATCACTGCGATTGACTGCTTTGCCATAATTAAATTGCGCTCGAGATGAGTGCGGTAGTGAAACCCCTGCAGTTTGAAATGCCCGCATCGTCAAACCGGAACAATCCCAATAAGTCATGCCCGCAGCGCCAAAGACATAGATGTCACCGATTTGCTTGAGTGCAAATTGCAGCGCTTTGCCAGAACGCCCGGATACCGCAGAGATTTTCTTCGCTGCCGCAAGAGAGGATCTTTGGTCTGCATCTTCTTCTTCTTTGGCAAGGCGAGCCAGACGTTCACGATCTTCCTTCTTAAGTTTACTCAAAAGTGATTCAGCTTCTGCCAATTTGGAAGTCGCTCGTGCGCTCTGCGCCGCTAGCCTCTTCTGGGCAGCCTGAACCAGGGCGAGCTTGTCATTTACCGTCAGCGTGGTTGCGGTCAGGCGTTGCTTTGCAGCCTGAAATTTTCGCAGTTGCACCGATTTTTTCCGAGTTATCGCCTCGAGCGAACCGGCGGCAGAGAGATAGAGCGCTGGATCTGAAGAGAATAGAAGTTCAAGGCTCTGGCTTAATCCGCCACTCTTATATTGTTCGACAGCGATCGCGCTCAATGATTTCGAGAGCGCATCTACGCTCTGGCTTTGGACTTCTCGCTTTGCTTCAATTCCGGAGAGCGTTCGGTTTAACGACGCTAACCTAACTTTCGCCTCTTGCGCTCCCTCTGCAGCGGTAGTCGCCTCTTCCTCAAGTAAGCGAACTCGAGCCTGAATTTCCGCCAAAGTCTGGGCGGCCTCTGCAGATGGGGAGGTGAAGAGTGGAGCGGTGATTGCAAATAGAGCGATCGCAACTACAGCGCCCGATCGCAGTCGCAGCCAATCTCTGAGAGCTAACATAAGGGTTTAAGGCTAACGGGGGCGCTAACCCATTCTCAACTTGAGATAGGCGTGGCTAGCCTGTGAATTTCGATATTGTTATGGCGATCACGCTGAATTGAAGCGAAGTGGGCGTATGAGACCGCGTGAGGAGAGTAGATCTAAAGCGCTTGCGGTCGAATCAGGAATCTCGAGGGAGGCCTCCTTCAACTCTTTATTGGTGATGAAAAAAGTCAAGACGCAATCTTCGCACCCAATATCTCGGACGGCGCAACTTTCACAGGAAATGATCATGTCGAAAAGGTATCTGCCTCCACTGACATCTCTTTCGAGGGGGTAGCCTTTTTATATGTCGGTCTTTGCCTCCCTTGTCGTCGGTGGCGATGGCTCGACCTCCGTCGGTGGAAACTCTCGGCAGATTTCAAGCGGCGTAGATCGCACCACCTTCTTAGAGCGGCGGCGCAGCGCAGATTTTCTCCTAATCGGAGGTGACACAGCCCGCTGCGAGCCATACCATCGCACGCCCGTTCCGGTAGTTATCTCATCTCGCTCAATGATCAACGCCCTATCTGATAACCGCCTGGCTTATTGGTGGAACCTCTCCCCCGTCGTCGCCCTGGCGAAGGGGATCAATAAATTTGGTGGAAACGTTCTGGTGGAATCTGGTCCAAAAATTTTAGATCAACTTTTATTGAGCAGATCCCTGGATGGGATTTATCTGAGCATCACCAGGGTCACCGGGGGCGAAAACCGAATTGACATCTCTGATCTATTAGCGAGGTTCAATGAAATTTCGAGCAGCGAGATTGAAGGCACCACTTTTATTGAAGCTAAAATGCCGAAATAATTGCAACACCGGCTACTGCGGCAAATACTCCAATGTATTGAACTCGGTGCAATCTCTCATTTAAAAATCTAAACGCTAAGCCTGCCGTAAAAATCGGATAAAGGGCCCCAAGCACCATCGCCAAAGTTAGACTTCCTTTTGTTGTTGCGATTCCTAAAAGTAAATTAGCTAAGAAATCCGCGCAACCGATAAATATTAAGATGGGCGCTAATCTAAGTCGTAAGCCACCTAAGGTGCGAAATTTCAGGAGAATTGCTAAGGAGACAAATAAAGTTGTCGTTCGCATCATCACCATGGTCATCAGCGGACTTCCCTGAGAGCCGATAGCCATCCAAAGTAAAGAGGTACCAAATCCGAGCGCAGCGCCAAGTGCGAGTATTAATGGTTTGATCGGTAAACCTTGTGATAACTCGGGCCCGCTTGCTAAGAAGGCGCCAAGAATCGCTAAGGCAGCGCCAATAGAGAGAACTACAGATAAACGATCGCCCTTTATAAAAAATGCATATGCGACTGGAATAAGTGCGGAAAGAGCGCTGATTGGAGCCACTACTCCCATACGCCCTGTGGCCAGTCCAGCGTATAAACAAATCAAACCAAAATAACCAAGCACTCCAGCAAGTGCACCTGGAATAAAGTAGCCATCAGTACCAAATGCATTTGCCGAAAATTCTCCAGTAATAAGTACCAGGATAATTCCAAAGATCAGACCAATCGCTTGCGTAACTCCAAGGACTGCGATGGCTGGATATTTCTTACTTAGATTTCCACCGTGATAATCGGCAGTTCCCCACAGCAGACTGGAAAATAGCGCTAATAGGGTGGCCATACGACCGAAGAGTACACAGTATTGCGCCCTGCCTCCCACGTATAGCGCGCAGCCATCTTTAGAATTAAGCAGTGGACGTAGCCCAATTTAATCGAATGATTGAGCATCTTCGTTCGGTCACACCACGCTCTGAAATTATTCTAGAAGAAGTCCCGGCGCCACAAAAACTAGCGACCTTTTCTTTTGCCTTTACCGCAGACGCATCTAATGGCTTACTCGGTGATTCAGAAGATGAGATTGCATCTGGGCGCTTCGTTCTATTACACGAGCCAGGTGGACAAGATACTTGGGAAGGTGAATTCCGCTGTGTAACATTTTTAAGTGCTGATGTAGATGAAGCGATGCAAGATGATCCACTACTTCCTGAGGTTGGCTGGAGTTGGCTCCTTGATTCACTTTCTGCGGCAGGATGCCAATTTAACGCGCCTAGCGGAACGGTAACTCGTGTTTCTAGCGCATCATTTGGGAAGTTATCTCCACGCAATAATGAATCGGAAATTGAGATTCGCGCATCTTGGAGTCCAATTATTAAAGATAGCGATGAAATGATTCCTCACGTCTTAGCCTGGTGCAATCTCTTAGGCGAAGTAGCAGGCTTGCCCCCTGTTGTTGAAGGAGTTGCCCCAATCTCCACAGCTCGTCGTAAAGCTTAACTTCGTCCGTAAAATTAATAGATATGGATAACCTAGAAGAGAGCGCCCCGAATAATGAACCGGAGATCACTGCCGTTCCTCTCTTGACCCCCGCCGAGGGGGTTCCGCTTGTTATTTCAGATGAATCCGCCTTTGAAGATGCGTTATCTAAATTAGCACTTGGCGATGGGCCGTTCGCAGTCGATGCCGAGAGAGCTTCTGGCTTCAAATATAGCGCTCGTGCTTATTTAATTCAGATTAAGCGCCACGGTGGTGGATTGCATCTAATCGACCCGATTCCTTTTGGCCCGCACCATCGCCTATTTGTAGAGTTAAATGATTTACTGCGCAGCGATGAAGTTATTTTGCACGCAAGTACACAAGATCTACCTTGTCTTCGTGAATTAGGAATTCATCCCAAGGAATTATTTGATACCGAACTTGGCGGTCGTATCGCAGGTCTTCTAAGAGTTGGCTTAGGTCCGCTACTCGAATCACTTTTGGAAGTCTCACTCGCCAAAGAACATTCAGCCGCAGATTGGTCACAGCGCCCGTTGCCGCAAGAATGGCTTAACTACGCTGCCCTAGATGTTGAAGTTCTAGTTGAGCTCCGTAATAAAGTTTACGCACTCTTGGACAGTTCAAATAAATTGGAATGGGCGCGCGAGGAGTTTCAGGCGATTCTTAACGCTCCCCCGCCACCTCCTCGCATCGATCCTTGGCGAAGGACTTCCGGCATGCATAAAATCAAGAAAGGTAGCCAGTTAGCGATTGTTCGCGCACTATGGACAGTGCGAAATGAGATCGCCCAAGAGATCGATATCTCACAAGGACGCCTGCTCTCGGATGCAGCCATTGTTGAACTCGCAGCGATCGCCCATCTAAAGCCGTTAAAGACCAAGAAGGATTTAGAGCGCGCGCTTCGCCCGATTGGCTTACGTGCGCGATGGCTGGAGAACGCCGCCTCTTGGATAAGTGCGATCTCTGACGCCTTAGCCCTTAGCGAGGAACAGTGGCCAAAGGTAAGGACGGATTCAGATTCATTGCCACCGATAAAGATTTGGCGTGAGCGCTTTCCCGAGAAGTATGCGCCTTTAACTCACGCCAAAGCGCGCCTTACAGCAAAGGCGCAAGAACTTTCAATACCCCTTGAAAATATGATTACACCTGAGTACATCCGCCGGATCTGTTGGAACTCCCCTAAAGGCGAAGTATCTGCTGCGCTCAGTGATTTGGGTGCTCGTAACTGGCAAATTGAAATAGCAGCGCCGATTTTAGAAGCCGCTCTACTTGAAAAAGAAGCGTTAGTTAGCGAAGTAGAAGATAGCGATAGCGAAGTTAGCCTCGCGCAAAGTACCTAATCGGCCCGAGGTGCTTTAAGTAAACCTTCTGTCCTAATTCAAATTGTGCAGGGCCGATTACCCGCACCTTTATTGGAGTTATTGAATCTGCGATATTTACACTGAGCATTGCATCGTGCCCGTAATAATCAATGTGTACCAGCGAGCCCGCTATCCCCTCGCGATCAGATTTAGAAACTTGAATTTCCTCCGGCCTAATAACAACATAACCAGTATCGCTACCCTTAACTGCAGCGCCCAGCAAAGATAGTGGATAACGAGTTTCGCCAGTGGCTAATTTCTGGGCCGCAAGGATTAGCACATCTCCGGTACTTGCCGCGATTTCTGGAGATATAGGAGTTTCGTAAACTTCTTCTGGTGTGCCATTTTGAACAACGCGACCACTGCGCATCAAAATCACACGATCAGATGAAACCAACGCTTCCTCGCGATCATGTGTTACTAAAATCGCGGTAGATCCGAGTTTACGCAATAGTCCCACCACTTCACTGCGCAGTTCATCTCTTAACGCGGCATCTAGAGCAGAGAATGGTTCATCTAAAAGTACCAACCTTGGTTTGATGGCAAGAGCTCGTGCCAGCGCCACTCTCGTTTGCTGACCACCAGATAGTTGACTTGGGAGCCTCTTCTCAAAACCTGACATGCCAATCAAAGAGAGCATCTCTTCAGTAATTTCAGAGATCTGCGCTTTCGAATAAATCTCTCGATCTAAACCAAAAGCTATATTTTTTCCAACGTTTAAATGCGGAAAGAGCGCGCCTTGTTGTGGCACATAACCCGTACCCCGCTTATTTGGCGGCAAGACCACCGAAGATACACCGACTAGTTGAGTACCGAAGCGAATTGCGCCGCTAGTTGGTGGAATCAGACCAGCGATAGCACGTAAGAGCGTGGTCTTGCCGCATCCCGATGGGCCTAATAACGAAGCGATCTCGCCTTGTCGCAAATCAAAGGATAGATCAGAGATAATTTCGCGTTCACCCAGATTAACGCTGAGATGAGAAATGCTAAGTGAGGTCATTTATAGATATCTCACCTTCTGCTCAAATTCACTCTTTGCGGTTCTGGGAATCGTTAAAATAAAGGTCGGAATAGCTGCCAGAATCACCAATAATAGTGCATATGGCGCAGCATCATTAAATCTACTAATCGCTGCAAAGCTCCAAATCTCCGTCGCTAAAGTCTCCATCCCAGTTGGTCTTAACATTAAAGTTGCCGGAAGTTCTTTCATAGCAGTTAGAAAAACCAAGAGCACCCCAAGGGCTAGGTTTGGAAGAGCTATGGGGAAGACAACCTCCAGAGCAATTCTGGATTTGCTCTTACCTAAGGTGGCGGCAACCTCCCTCAACTGTGGGGATACGAGGGCTAATGAATCAGAAGTTGATGCTACAGATTTTGCCAAGAAAAGAACTGCGTAGGCAAAGGCCAGCAAGAAGATTGATTGGTAGAGCGGACCTAAGCGAGAACCAAATGATACGAGCGCTAATCCGACCACGACTCCAGGTAGTGAGTGCGCCGCCAAGATAACTTTTCCAGAGATCGCAGAAAAGGCGCTCGCTCCTTGTGAAACGAGAAAGGCAAGTGGCAGAGAGATGAGAAATGCGAAGAATGCACCCAAACCTGCTACAGAAATCGTGGAGAGTGCAGCCGATGTTAAATCAGAGATGGCGACAGCTCCTGGATTTTGGAAGTACCGCGAGAGAAGAACGTAGAAAGGAGTAAATACCGCCAAAACTCCATACAGCGCAATGACTGATAGCGTCACAATTGAGAGAGTGGGATTGGCAACCCGACGGATTCGCGTTTGGAAACCTTCAGCCCCTCGAGATTCAAATTCTCTTCCTTTGAGCACTGATTCAAATGAGACAAATATTGCAGCAACAAAGAAGAGTAGCAGGCCGATAACGGAGGCTGCGCTGCGATCATAAGAAGATTTAAAGAGATTTTGAATGGATACGGTTAAGGTTTCCACATTTAGTAACGAGACCGCACCAAAATCACTTAGAACATATAAGCCAGACAGAAGTGCGCCAGCGCTGATGCTTCGCCGAACCTGCGGGAGAATTACCCGGAAAAATACCGAGATCTTTGAGAGACCGAGAGATCTAGCTACTTCTATTACCCCCGCATCAATTCTTTGGAAAGAGATCGTCACCGCAAGAATCATGTACGGAAGCGTTGATAGCGAGAGGATAAAGACTGCCGCCCAGAGCCCTTGAAGTGAAGGAATCAGCGCTTTCCAGGTATAAGTAAATACATATGAAGGAATAGCAAGCGGCAGCACCGTCGACACTAGAAGTAATCGTGGGTAAGGAATTTTCACATAATGTAGACCAGCGGCGATGGCCGTGCCTAAGAAGATATTGATTAATACGACTATCAAAAGTAATACAAGGGTCAGTGCTAGTACTTCAACGGTCTTCGACCGCAAGAGTAGGTCGGCTATTTCACTGGCAGACTTTTCGCTCGCTCTTATAAATAGGTAAATTAGCGGCTGCGAAATCAGTAAAAGAGCCAGCGCAACCACGGCGCGTAGGCCATATTTAGATACCAAAGTTTGAACTTTCAATTCTCTACTTCATCACTACAAGAGGCCGACTTTGATGAGCAGATCCTGCGTCCGTTGCACATTCTCTAAAGATTCCAAATCGACTCGCGGCGAACCAATACTCGCCAGATCAGGTAATGATTCTGGAGCTTTACTTCCTAGGATTAATGAGTATTCGTGAGTCTTTTCTACAAATCTGGCTTGGATTGGTACCGATGTCAGAAAATTAATCAAATCTTGTGCAGCTGATTTCTTCACGGAAGTTGCAAGTATTCCAACACCCGAAACGTTAACTAGATTTCCGATATCTCCCGGTTCAAAGAATCCATTAGCAACTTGAATTTCCCTACCAAAGGCTTCGCTGACTT
>JAQCAO010000059.1 GCA_027731885.1 Actinomycetota bacterium
CTCGTAAAGGCCACACTACTTTTATCCACGTGCAACCGCATGAAGAAGCGGTCGCCAAGCTCGCTACTTTTGCATTGGAGAAGTCGAAGAGCGGTTCGATCTTAATCATTACGCCAGAAGAGCGGGAGTTGCAGGTACTAGCGCAAACTTTGGGAGATAAGGCCAATCTTCTCTCGGCATCATTAAGTCGAACAGATCGTTATAGAAATTATCTCCGTTCTATCAATGAAGGAAATTTGATCACCATCGGCACCAGAAGTGCGATTTTCGCTTATCCGCCAGATCTGCATTCGATCATTGTTTTTCGAGAGGGTGCGCAATCACATTATGAACCACGATCTCCGGGATGGAATACCCGAGAGATAGCCTTCTTGCGGGCGAAGGAGAGTGGATGTGATCTCTTTTTCGTTGGTTATAGCCCGTCATTAGAGAGTGGTCTTGCAATTGAGAAGGGCGAGATGAGTTTCCTCAGTAAGAGTAATCGTTTAAAGGTAGGAAATTTCGAATCGATTAATGGCGAATTACTTCCAAATCGTATCTTCCCTCCGATTCGCAAGGCGCTGAATTCTGGCCCAGTGCTCTTCTTGGTTCCGCGTAAAGGCTATGCCAGCTCATTGATGTGTAAGAAATGTCGCAATCTCGCGCTATGTACTTGTGGTGGAAAGATCACAAAGCGTAAGGCGAGTTCATCACCCGAGTGCGTTCTCTGCAGCAAGGTATATGCATCTTCAAAATGTCGGTGGTGCCAAAGCAGCGTCATGATCATGTTGGGGCGTGGCGGCGAAAGACATACCGAAGAAATCGGCCGCGCTTTTCCAAATCTTCCTACCTACTTCTCATCAGCAGAAAATCCAATTATTGACCTACCATCTCAACCCGCTCTGGTAATTGCAACCGCGGGGATGGAGCCAAGCGTTGCTGGTGGATACTCCGCTGTTGTGCTCCTAGAAGGGGATTCGTTCTTCTCTTACTCCGATTTGCGGGCACAGGAGCGCGCACGTGAAACGCTCTTCGCCGCTGCCGCGCTGGTATCAAGTAAAGGTGAGGTTTTAACGGTCGTAAACTCCGCAAATGCAATAACTTCTGCATTGGCGCAGTGGAACCCGAAGACTATGGCGGTTCGCGAACTGGCCGAACTTCAGGAAGTTGGGTTCCCACCCTATTGTCGTAGCGTTGTGTTAGAAGTAGAAAGTTCCGAGGCTACAATGATCGTTTCAGGTTTAAAGAAAGCACTGTTAGAGAAGCGTTTGCCAGGTACTACAAAAGTTCTCGGTCCGGCCCAAAGTAGCGGAGGCAGATCGCGAATTCTGATTACCGCAGATCTATCAGATGGTACGCAGTTACTCTCTTTTCTGCGCGAATACATTCGTCATCGCGCAATAACAAAGAAGAAGAGCATTTCCTACAGGGTTGACCCGTACTCACTAACCTAATATTTTCGACGTCTGCGCTAGACTCCAACCATGTCGATACAAGAGATCAGATTATTTGGAGATCCCGTATTGACGACGCCTGCGTTAGATGTCGTAGATTTTGATAAAGAGTTGCGAACTCTGGTCGCAGATTTAACAGAGACCATGATCCAAGCGCCTGGGGTGGGACTTGCCGCGCCGCAGATCGGTGTCGGTTTACGGGTATTTGTCTGGGATGTCGACGATGCGCTGGGACATCTAATTAATCCGAGCTTAGATCTCAGCCCTGAGTTACAAGATGGTGAAGAAGGTTGTCTCTCCTTCCCGGCCCTGAGTTACCAGACTCCGCGCGCATTTCGAGCAGTAGCCAAGGGATTTAATATGTATGGCGAGGCGATCACAGTTGAAGGAACGGAACTGCTCGCTCGTTGCTTGCAACATGAGACAGATCATTTAAATGGAATAGTTTTCATTGATCGACTTTCGCAGGATGATAGAAAGTTGGCGATGAAGGAGATTCGAGAATCTGATTGGTTTAACACCGCTAAAAGTTCTGGCAAAGAGCCTACGATAAAGGTCTCACCGCATGATCTCCTTGGGAGAGGACTTTAGTGCGAATAATCGTTGCTGCAACTCCTGCGGTAGCAATTCCAACTTTAGATGCTCTCCTGGAATCTGGCTACGAGCTGGTTAGCGTTATAACTCGCCCTGACGCGCCAGCGGGCCGCGGTCGATCGCTGCAAGCGACAGACGTTTCTAATTGGGCGCATAGCCACGGCGTTCTCGTCCATAAACCAGAAGATAAAGAGGCGTTACGTGATCTAGTTAAGGGCGCGGAGTTGGTAGTGACCATTGGATATGGAAGGTTAATTCCGAGAGATATTCTGGAGATACCGAGATATGGATTTATTAATCTTCACTTTTCACTTCTTCCGAGATGGCGTGGCGCAGCGCCGGTTCAGCGCGCGATTGAAGCAGGCGATCGCGTTACCGGAGTGACTGTTTTCGCGTTAGATGCTGGAATGGATACTGGTCCGATCTACCACCAGGCTGAAATAGAGCTGGCGATGGATCTTTCATCTGATCAACTCTTTAGGATACTCGCAGATTTGGGAGTTGATCCTGTTTTAAAGAGTATTGAGAAAATTGCAAGTGGTGAAGTACCGCGGCCACAAGCTGACTCTGGTGCAACGCGAGCCTTAAAGTTGACGCGAGAGGAAGGACGTATCGATTGGGGATTACCGGCGATTGATATCTCTCGGAAAGTCAACGCCTTTAACTCTAATCCAGGAGCCTGGTCTGAATTTCGCGGCGAAACGATCAAGATAAATCAGGTCTCGTTAAGTGAGAAATCTCTTCCTGTCGCCTCAATAGAAGTTGCAGATAACTCAATTTATATTGGAACCGCAACGGTTGCTCTCAAACTGATAGAGGTTACACCTGCAGGTAAGGCGAAAATGTCGGCTCTGGCGTGGTCTAACGGTGCGCGTATCTCCTCAACTGATGTGCTCTTGTAGCCATGGTTGAAGCCCGTAGAAATACCTTCAAATCACCTAAACCAGATGCCGTCAGGCTCCTCGTCTACGATATTTTAAAAGAGGTCAATCGGGGCGATGGCTATTCCAATTTGCTTTTGCCAGAGGCGCTAACTGCTTCATCGTTCGAGCAGCGCGATAAGGGATTTGCGACAGAGTTGCTTTACGGCACCTTACGAATGCAGGGTCGCCACGACTATATCGCCAGCCAAGTCTCAGATCGTCCTTGGGGTGAAGTTGATTCTGGAATCGTTGATGTGGTTCGGCTTGGTGCACACCAGTTATTTGAGATGCGGGTACCTGTGCACGCTGCTGTTTCAGCAACCGTCGAACTCGCGCGTAAAGTTTTGGGTGAATCAAAAGCCTCATTTGTCAATGCTCTGCTGCGAAAGATGAGCGCTAAGACTTTGGATCAATGGCTTGAGCCGCTCGCTGAGATATCTGATCCGGTATCACGTTTATCAATAATGTATTCGCACCCAGAATGGATTGTTTCGGCATACTTTGATCTGCTTCGAGATTATGTCGAGGTTGAATCACTCTTATCCGCAAATAATATGCCGGCAACTCCCACGATTGTCTGGTGGCCCGGTAGATCTAACGCGGAAGAGTTTCACGCTCAAGGAGGAGTTTCGAGCAAGTACTCAAACTTTGGTATAAAGATAGATGCGGCACCATCCTCACTTGAAGCGGTAAGGCATCGCAGAGCTGGCGTACAGGATGAGGGATCGCAATTAGTTGCGCAAATCTTTGCCGAGGTAGCGAGAGGTTCAGATAATTGGCTAGATCTCTGCGCAGGCCCTGGTGGAAAAGCTGCGCTTCTATCTGCCTTGGCACAAGAGAATGGCAAGAAATTTACCGCAAACGAGATATCTGCTCCGCGTGCAAAACTAGTTGAACAAGTTATCGGGGGAGCGCGAGTAATAGTCGGTGATGGACGTCAGATAAGTGTGCTGCGTGAAAAGTTCGGTGCTGTTTTAGCAGATGTTCCTTGTACGGGACTCGGCGCGCTGCGCCGGCGCCCTGAGGTGCGTTGGCGTCGTACCGTCGCTGACTTACGTCAGTTGACCGAACTACAACGAGAGTTAGCTGACGCTGCCATCTCAGTTGTTGCAGATGGCGGTTTCTTTGGATACGCCACTTGCTCGCCGCACCTGGCCGAGACAAGTATTGCAGTGGCGGATATTTTGAGAAAACACCCCGAGATGGAATTGATTGATTTGGCGCCATATCTTCCAGCGACGTTAACCGGGGCGCTTCGTGATAAGTCGCTCTCCTTATGGACCCATCGCCACGAAACTGATGCCATGTTTCTGGCGATCTTCCGCAAGAAGGTTGCGGGATAGAAATAGACTGCAACCATGTATAACGACTTGCGGATAACTCCTAGTATTCTCAATGCGGATCACAGTGTTTTAAATGAAGAGATCGCACGAATTTCCTCAGTCTCAGATCTAATCCACCTCGATATTATGGATGACCTCTTTGTGCCAAATCTTACTTGGGACTTTGCCGCAGCAGAGAAAATCATTGCTGATTGTCCGATTCCAATAGATGCACATCTAATGATTGAAGATGTCGATCGGATTTCCCTGGATTATGCAGATGCGGGCGCAGATAGCGTCACAATTCATGTCGAAGCCGCTAAATCTGCTGTAACCACTCTTCGCGCAATTCGTAAGATCGGGGCGCGGGCGGGGTTGGCGCTTAAACCAGGAACTGAGATTGATAGCCATGCTGATTTATTAAACGAGATTGATATGTTGCTGATAATGACGGTGGAGCCTGGCTTCGGTGGACAGAAATTCATGAAAAATATGATGGATAAGGTGCGTCGATCTAAATCCCTGATTGGAGATCGTCCGATCTGGCTACAAGTTGATGGGGGAGTTTCACTAGATACGATCGCAATTGCGCGGGAGGCTGGTGCGGATACATTTGTTGCTGGATCAGCAGTTTTTAACGCTCCTGAACCAGCGTTGATGGTTGAAATGCTCCGTCAGCGCGCTAGCGATGTCTAGTAAAGTACGGCTATGAAATCTTTCGATCAGCTCTGGGAAGAGTTGTCGCAGAAGGTTGCCACCGGCGATCCAACTTCGAGCACCGTGGCTGAAGTTAACGCTGGGGTCCACGCTATTGGGAAGAAAATTTTGGAGGAAGCCGGTGAAGTTTGGCTGGCGGCAGAACATGAGAGCGACGCCGCTTTAGCGGAGGAGATCAGCCAACTTATCTATCATTTGCAAGCACTGATGTTGGCACGCGGACTTAACCCAGATGATATTTATCGCTACCTATAGAAACGAGCAAGAGTGCTAAAGATCGCCGTACCAAATAAGGGCTCACTCCCTGACTCATCGGCTGAAATCCTCAAAGAGGCTGGGTATCGACAGCGAGTTGATTCGCGCGATCTAGTTTTGACTGACGCTAACAATGGCGTCGAGTTTTACTACCTTCGCCCGCGCGATATCGCACTCTATGTTGGAACCGGTGAGTTAGAAGCGGGTATTACCGGACGTGACTTGTTAATTGACTCTGGAGCGGATGCGAGAGAGATACTAGCCCTCGACTTTGGTGGTTCTACTTTTCGCTTCGCCGGACCTGCAGATAAGAATTGGAAAGCTGAAGATCTCGCCGGTAAGCGGATAGCCACGGCATATCCTGGTTTAGTTGAGAACTTTCTTTCCAAGCGATCGTTGACGGCTCAAGTTGTTAGGCTAGATGGCGCTGTCGAAAGTAGCGTGCGGTTAGGGGTCGCCGATGTAATCGCCGACGTAGTCAGTACTGGAAATACGCTTCGTCAGGCTGGCCTTTCAATCTTTGGCGATCCGATTTTGCAGAGCGAGGCAATTTTGATCTCGCGCGAAAGTGCAGAGCTCCCAGGGGATTTGGAGATTCTCCTTCGCAGATTGCAAGGGGTGGTTACTGCCAGACAATATGTTCTCCTTGATTATGACATCCCTAAAGTAAGCGTTAATCAAGCTTGCGCGATTACACCCGGTTTAGAATCACCGACGATCTCACCTCTACAGAAGGAAGATTGGGTTGCAGTTCGCGCAATGGTCTTACGTAAAGATACCAATCGATTAATGGACGAACTTTGGGCGCTCGGTGCTAGAGGAATTCTGGTAACCGATATTCATGCCTGCCGCTTATAACGAATCCGACTCTTCTACTTCTTCGCGTGTAATTCCCAGTAAGTAAAGCACTGAATCCAAGTAAGGCGCTGACACCGAACTATCGGCGGCTGCCTTAACTGCAGGCTTGGCATTGAAGGCTATTCCCATGCCAGCGAGGGCGATCATATCTAGATCATTTGCACCATCGCCGATCGCGATGGTCTGATCTAAAGCGATCTTATGAAGCGATGCAAAATCTCGCAGAGCTTGGGCTTTACCCGCGCGATCAATGATTGGACCGATCAACTTTCCAGTGAGCTTTCCATCAGATACCTCTAGATTGTTTGCGCGCATGTGAGAAATTCCTAGATCGCTCATTATCGGTGCGATTACCGTTTCGAAACCGCCGGAGACGAGCGCGATGTGATGGCCGAGTTTATGAAGGGTACGAATCAAGGTACGAGCCCCGGGCGTCAGCGTTATCTCACTCTGAACTTGCGTTAACACAGATTCGGGTAGCCCTGCGAGCAGCGCAACCCGTGCGCGCAAACTTTCGGCGAAATCCAACTCCCCGCGCATCGCAGAGGCTGTAATGGCGCTAATCTGCGCGGCCTTACCGGCTTTAGCGCCTAATAGTTCGATGACTTCTTGTTGTATCAGAGTTGAATCAACATCCATCACCACCAATTTCTTCGCCCAACGCATCAGCCCACCAGGAGATATGGCGATATCAATTGAATTCTCATTACCAATGCGCGCTAATTCAACCCGCAGTTTGCTCTGCTCCACCCCCGAAACGGTGAATTCGATAGCGGTTACGGGGTAGCTCGCAGTTCGATGAATTCTCTCAATATTTCCACTGTTGATCGCTATCGCATTAGCCACTGCACCAACTGACTTTGGATTTAGGTTTGTGGAAAGGACTACAACATGGAGCAGAGACTTTTTCACAGCGATATCAGTGGAAGCGCTAGTCTCGAAAGCCGAGGCGATATCAACGCCAAGCGCTGCCGCACATTCCTCTAAATCACTTTCAATACTTTGCGCGTGAGCTGGCGCGCACGAGATCAGGGCAGTGAGAATTACACGACCGCGAATAACCACTTGTTCTATATCCAATATCGAGACCGCAAATGGCGATAGCGCTTGAAAGAGTGATTCAGTTATTCCAGGCTTATCCACTCCAGATAGGAGGATTAGGCCGGTAAATTGTTCGTTTTTATCCTTGGTGGTCATATCGAGGAGAAGATTAGCGTGAATCACAGGTGATAAGACGGGCATTTAAGCGGATTCGCCAATGATTAGCGCTATCTTTTTCATCTATGGAATCTCAGGCAGCGCTCATCGTCCTCGCGATGAGTGGGGTTACGGTAACGCGCGGGCAGCGCACGATACTCGGACCTATCGATTTTCAAGTACGCAGTGGTGAACGCTGGGTGATTCTCGGTCCAAATGGTGCTGGCAAATCCACGCTACTGAACATACTCGCTACTCGAATCTTTCCTACCTCAGGAATAGTAAAAATTCTCGAACAAGAAATGGGGAGAGTCGATCTATTTGAGTTAAGGACTCGGATTGGAGTCTGCGCCACTCTGACATCGGAAGATATTCCAGATGATGAGTTTGTACGTGATGTTGTATTGACGGCGGCATACGCAGTTCTAGGACGTTGGAACGAAGATTATGATCTTTGGGATGAGTCTCGTGCGATTGCTTTACTAACAACCTTTGGAGTGCGCGATCTCGCCGATCGGCGCTATTACACCTTAAGCGATGGAGAGAAGAAGCGAGTACAGATCGCACGTGCGCTAATGGTCGATCCTGAGTTACTGCTCTTAGATGAACCAACTGCGGGGCTTGATCTGGGTGGCAGAGAAGATTTACTGCGACGCTTCTCTGATTTTTCCACTGACCCTTTAGCCCCAGCTAGCATCATTGTTACCCACCACATAGAAGAGATACCAATCGGCACTACGCACGCCTTAATTATTAAAGATGGCAAGATCGCGGTTTCTGGCCCCGTCGGTGATGTGATAACTACTGAGCATGTGAGCGCGGTCTTCGGTATAGATATTGAAGTTAGCGCGGCAAATGGAAGATTCTTTGCGCGAAGTTCATGAGCTTTCGTGCCCAGTTACACCCTTCATGGCGGGATCTATTAGGCTCTAAGTTAGGCCTTCTCGATGATATCGAGAGCAGAATTTCCAAAGAGAGTTACTTACCAAGCGCTGGCTTAGTTATGCGTGCTCTTTCCCAAGATTTCCAACTCTCTAAAGTCCTGATTCTCGGCCAGGATCCATATCCGAATCCGATCCATCCTGTCGGTTTAGCCTTCTCCATCCCCGCCAGTCTTCCCAACTTTCCACCTACGCTAAAAAATATCTTCAAGGAGTTAAGTTCGGATCTGCAGATCCCGTTGCCAAAAACTGGTGATCTAACTTCTTGGGCGGAACAAGGGGTACTTCTCTTAAATCGAACTCTGACTTGTCGAAGCGG
>JAQCAO010000060.1 GCA_027731885.1 Actinomycetota bacterium
TTGCAGCGCTAGATCTTGCTCGTCGCTTAGAAGTTGCAGATGTTAAAGGTGAAGTTTTAATCATCCCGGTGTTATCTGGTCTGGCATCTGCAGCTGGTACGCGGCTTTGGCCAAATGGGCAAAATTTCAATCGCGTTTTTCCTGGAAAAGTAGATGGAACAATCGCAGAAAAACTCGCATTTTTTCTTTCTAATGACTTATTTCCTACCTGTGATTCAGTAATCGATATGCACAGCGGTGGACGCAGTATGCACTTCATTCCAAGTATCACTATGGTCTGGGTTTCAAACCTTGAGTTGCGCAAAGAAATGCTCCGACAGTCGCTAATGTGTAAGAGCGAATTCACTCTTCTGGGCGGAGAACAGCCTTCCACCAACCCAGATTCTCTGCTGCCAGGTGATGTAGTCCGACAAGGCAAGGCGGTCGCTACCGGTGAATTTGGCGGATCTGGAGTCACCACAGCGCAATCAATGGCGGTGATTAATAGCGGACTTGAGAATTACCTGCGCGGTATGGGTGTTTACGTAGGAGCAGATGTCGCCGCCACCGTCTACGCAGATTCGATAGATAAATCTGGAAAGATCATTGATTCCCGCGATTATTCAATATCTTTTGCGAGTGCATCCGTAGATGGTATTTATGAGAATCGAGTTGATCTACATCAGCAAGTCAAAGCTGGAGATCTAGTCGGCTTGATTCATAACTTTAAGAGCGCTGACAATGAAGTGGTAGAAGTGCGCGCAAGCCGCAGCGGAACAGTGGCCCTTGTCCGTGGTTATTCACCGGTTACTACTGGCGATGTGGTCTGCCAAATCGGTGAGCTCTTCCCTGATTTAGAGAGTTTTGAAGAGTCTTTAAAAGAAAAGAGCGCGCGATGAGCGGAACGGTTTCATCTTCAATCGACTTTGATAAGCGCGGCAAGGAATCGGGATACTTGCGGGCGGGAGATTCCACCAATACCAGCGGCTGGGCGATCTTCAACCTGCCAATTCATTCCATTAACTCTGGACCAGGCCCAAAGGTTTTAATCATTGGTGGAAATCATGGCGATGAATATGAAGGCCAATTTGCGATCGCCAATCTAATTCGCGAACTCAAAGTAAGTGACATTGCAGGTGAGTTGATTGCGATTCCTTCTGTCTCATATCCAGCAAGTTTTGCTAGCACCCGGCTGTGGCCAGATAACACCAATTTCAATCGTATCTTCCCGGGAGATGAAAATGGACGGATCCCCGAGAAAATTGCTCACTATCTTGCGACAGAATTGATTCCTCGCGTTGATGTTGTTATCGATATCCATAGCGGAGGAAGAGGACACCACTTCCTTGAGAGCGCAACAGCGACTTGGAGCAATGATAAGAAATATCGAAGTGATTTGATAAAGAACTTAAATGGCTGGAATACTCGATATTCATTGATTTTCCCATCACACCCAGGAACAAATGAGCAATCATTGCTGCCCGGTTATGTAGCAAGTCTAGGTAAGTCACTCTTTACTGGAGAATTTGGCGGATCTGGAATCACTACCGCCTCCAGCAATCGAATTACCAGAGCTGCTTTGGTATCTGCACTGAAAAGCATTGCTTTGCTGAAACCAGATTTTCATAGCGAAAGTTATGATCACCAAGTAAAGATCGAAAATCGTGAATTTATAGATATGCGAAGCAGCGCTACATATCACTGGGCGGAAGAAGAAGGTCTCTACCAGAATAAAAAGAGGCTGGGTGAGCGGGTGGAAAAGGGCGAGGTCATTGGAGCCATCCATTTCCCAGAGTCTGCCGACCGTAAACCTCACTTACTCTACGCCGCACGCTCAGGCACAATAGGAGTTATCCGCGGTTATCCGCGCGTTAAGCGTGGTGATTGCTTAGCGCTAATTGGTGATAGCTATAGCGATCTGAGCCAACTGCCAGAGTAAGAGTTTTACTTAACAGCGAAGTGGCTACAGACCGCCCTGCGAACTAGTGCGCCCGATAAATTGCGTCTCGATTATGCTCACCCGCGGGGCCTCTCCCTCAATGCCTTCGAGCATCAACCTTGCAGCTTCGCGTCCGATAGCTTCAGTGTCGCGATATACCGTTGAAATATTGTCAGAAAATACCTCTAAATAAGGTAATTGATCGAGTGCGATAAAGGCGATCTCTTTACCCATTGTGAGGTTCTTCTCCTTCAGCGCTCTGCTAATACCCATTAAAGCGCCGTGACCTCCGGCGAGAATTGCAGTTGGAGCAGGGTTTCTGTGGAGCAGAATCCGGGCATGCGATAGCGCATACTCGGCATCAAAACCACCGATCGCCATTAGATCAGGTTGTATTTTTATATTTGCATCTTCAAATGCTTTGGTAAAACCTTGCAAGCGATTTCGAGTGGGATAGACATTATTAGAACCAGTAACAAATGCAATCTCGCGATGGCCTTTATTAATTAGGTGAGTAACCGCTTCGTGCACTCCTGCAGCGTGATCGGCAAGTACGGCGCTGGCATTTACCCATTTGACTTCACGATCAAGTCTCGCAGCCTCTTCCGTTGGTCCAGCTAAATTCTTTCTTAAATACGGTGAATCTTCAGAGACCAGTGAAGCGATAAGGCCATCGACTCTTCGACGGCGAAGCAGTGAGAAGTTGCGATTCTCATTTTCGATATTTCCATCTGAATTTACCAAAATCATGGAGTAACCATTACGGCGCAATTCGTGCTCGCAAGATCGCGCAAGGAGCGCGAACATTGGGTTATTGATATCTCGAACTACAAAACCAATTGTTCGGGTGACACCGCTACGTAATGATTGTGCAACGAGATTAGGTTCGTACCCCAACTCATCTGCAACTTCCTTGACTCGCTTGCGCATCTCATCAGAAACATCTGGATGTCCAGAGAGAGCGCGCGAAACGCTAGAGAGAGCTACTTCAGCTTTTGCAGCAACCTCACGGATGGTTACCCGTTGATTTATCGAACGAGCATCATCTGACTTATCACTTGTCACTTCTAAACTCCTCTTGCGATATAAAGGCTTTTCGCCGATTAAATTCCCCAGTTAAATCTGACTCTCAAATATGCCCATCAAATTTCCTGGAAAATTTCCTAGATATCAAAGATCTTCCCTAACTTTGAGTAACTCGCTAGCAAATAGCCCCTTGTCAGCGCCCTGGTCTCAGGGTAATCTTAACTGGAAACGTTTGCTATAGGGAAATTATAGGGGGTGCCGAAGTGGATCTAACCATTACCGCAGTTGAGACCGAGCAGATCAGAGTGCCGCTTGTGCGGACCTACCGAGGCAGCCATTACAAGATGACCCATCGATCAACGATCATCACCAGGATTTATACCGCCGGTGGTTTAGTCGCTGAAGCTTATGCAGGAGATGAAGATGCGGGGCTTGCAGAAATTGATTCGATAATTCACGATGAGATTGCGCCAAAAATTTTAGGCGAAGATGGATCAGCGATTGAGCGTCTTTGGGAGATTGCTCGTCCAGCGACGTGGGATATTTTACGTGATCGCCGTCTTGGCCTTGTTGCAACTGCATCAATTGATCTAACGCTTTGGGATCTTTACGCCCGCTCCCTTTCAACTCCGCTCCATAAACTCTGGGGTGGATATCGAAATTGGATTCCGGTGATCACAATTGGTGGTTATTACAACAGCGAGATGTCTATCCAAGAAGAAGTTGAATCATTAGTTGAGCAGGGCTTTGCCGGAATGAAATTTAAAATCGGTGGCTTAACTCCTAAAGAAGATGCCAAGCGATTTAAGGAAGCGCGCAAGTACGGTGGCGATAACTTTAGAATCGCCGTAGATGCCAATCAGGGATATACAGTTCCTCAAGCAATTGAATTTTCACATCTAGTACAAGGCGATAACCTTCTGTGGTTTGAAGAACCTTGCATTTGGCAGAACGATAAGCGCGCGATGCGCGATGTGAGATATGCAGGTGGAGTATCTGTCTGTGCAGGTCAGACCGAATTCTCTGCTGCTGGTTGCCGCGATTTAATGGAAGTTGGCGCAATAGATTTCTGTAACTTTGATTCTTCTTGGTCAGGCGGACCAACAGAATGGCGCCGCGCCGCATCTACTGCACACCTTTACGACATAAAGATGGCCCACCACGAAGAGCCACAAGCAGCATCACACCTGCTTGCTTCGATTCCTCACGGAACATATTTAGAGTTCTTCCATAAGGATCGCGATCCGATCTGGCATAACTTAATCGCTAATCGTCCACCGTTAAAAGATGGAAATATCACGCTCACAGATGCCCCTGGTTTGGGCTGGGAGCTAGATCGCGATTACGCAGATAAGTATCGTATTAACACTCGCCGCACAGAGAAGTAAAAACTTTAGCTAGTTTTAAAGGCGAGGTGGCGAGCCACGGTTTTTGCGGCGATTCTGAGCGATGCTTCATCGATCATTAAATCACCATCAGTAACCGCACCAAGGCCGGCACTCTTTGCGCTCTCATATTTGGCAATCAGCGCGCTAGCGCGTTGGAATTCGCCTTCACTTGGTGTAAAAATTTGATTGCAGAGCGCAATCTGATCTGGATGAAGAACCCATTTTCCATCAAACCCAAGGGCGCGCACTCGAGATGAGCCTTTGCTCAACTTCTCAGAGTTACGGATATCAACTTCTGGACCGTCAAAGGCAAGTTTCTGATTGGCTCGCGCAGCGACGAGAATCTTCATTAGGGGATAGAGCGTGAATTGCTTTAAGTCATCATCGTTGAGGGTATCAAGTGAAGCGCCTAGATCTGCAGCAAAGTCGAGCGGGCCGTAAGAGAGCGAGAGACAGCGTGGATGTGCAGCGATGCTCTCAACGCTAGCAAGACCGGCGGCGCTCTCAATCTGCGCATCAACTAAGAGCGCATTACCTAGTAGATCAATTTGGCTTGCGCTCTCGACTTTGGGAAGAATAATTGAGAAGAGCGCACCTGTTGGAATTTTAGCCAGCGCAGCAAGGTCATCTGCAAAGTAGGGAGTATTCGTGGCATTAACTCTGACCGAGATGTAACGGGCCTGAAAATTTGGCTTGCTAGTAAAGAGTTTAATTAAATTTGCTCTAGCGCTTGCTTTCTCGTTGGGGGCGACCGCATCTTCTAGGTCGAAGAGGATCTGATCACACGCTAGAGTTTTTGACTTTTCAATCATCTTTTCAGAACTTGCTGGAACAGCGAGCAGTGATCGACGAAGATTTCCATCCATATGACAACCTTCTCTCTAATCAAATTAGAAATATGCTCGAGCCCTTGCTAGCCATTGACCTAGGCAAATTGCATGATTTACACTACTGGAAACCTTTCCAATAACTCAAACCCTTGATTGAGGTGTCTGATGGCAGAACTACTTGCTGGAGCAGCCGTTGTAAATATCGACCCACCGCTGCCTGCAGACCCCCAAGGTTTTGTCCGCCGCGCCTTCGCTGTGCGGGATTCACTCGATGAATGCCAAGTTCGCGCTGTCGTAATCACCAATGGCGCAACTCAATTAGCAATTCTGACTGCAGATTTAGCAAATATCGATCCTTACTTCGCAGATCGAATTAGATCCACGATCGCAATCACATCTGGCATTAGTTACGACTCTATCCTTTTAAACGTTAGCCACTCGCACGGTGGATTGTGGCCGAGAGAACATCGCGAGAAGTTACATGGAGAATATGCAGAGCTGACTCCTGGTGAGATCGCCTATTTTGAGCGGCTCCCTTTTGATTACGCCAGCGCTGTTGTTAAAGCGATGGCGCGGTTAAAGCCGGCGCGAATTTCAGGTGGAACAGGAGTCGCACCGGGAATTGCCGTAAACCGCAGAGAACGTACCGAAGATGGAAGAACGATTCTCGGGTGGAATAAAGAGAATTTTATTGATGAAGAAGTACCGACAATTAGAATCGATGGCCTTTCTGGAGATGCGATAGCGACACTTGTGGGTTTTGGTTGTCACCCAGTCTCACTCGGCGGAGAAGTTCCCTACAGTGGCAGCGACTTTATCGGGCCACTTCGCAACCAAGTGGAGTTAATCCGTGGTGGAATCTGCTTATTCCTTCAAGGAGCTGCTGGAAATATTCTTCCCCTGGAAGCCTTCTTTGATCATCCCGGTCCAGAAGTACTTATGGGAAAGCGCCTCGGAATTGAAGCGGTGCATGCCGTGGTCGATGCAGAGCCAAGAGAGATGGAAATCGAGAGAATCGCATATGGATCGGTCACTCCAATTGCGCTCTATCGCAAACGAGTTAAGTCGCCACAACCAACCCAATCAATTGCATCTATTAGAAAAGTTTTGCAACTGCCACTAAATCCCGCGATGAGCGTTAGTGAAATGCAAGAAGAGCTAGCGGCAAAGAAGGCTGACTTTGAAGGGAAGAAGGCGGCTGGCGCGGGGCGTGAGGTGTTAAATCCAATTGGATATCACATCGCTTGGCTAGAAAAATTTATTAACTTATCCGCAACTACATCGCTACCAACTTTTGTGGAAGGCGAACTCTGGGTGGCGCGCCTAGGAGATGTTGCTGTTGTCGGAACTCCGGGAGAAGTCTTTACTGAAATTGGTTACCAAGTAAGGCAGGCATCGCCATTTAAAGCAACGATCTTTGCTGGTTACTGCCAAGGGGTTTTAGGCTACATCTCAACGCGCGCGGAATATCCTTATGGTGGTTACGAACCATCAGTTGCACAACGTGGATATGGACATCCTGCACCGTTTGCACCTGAAGCGGGGGAGATGATCGCCGCTGAATCGATCGTACTGCTCAATCAATTATTTAAAGGAAATAACTAAGCGCTAGCCACTCGCTCTAAGGCACGTAGCGCTGCTGCTACAGCCTCTTGCTCTGAGTCCGGGTGCCAGAGAGCCGGCTGACAGTAAACCTGAGGAAGCAAATCGGGAAGCGCGTGCTTATTTGGATACTTCCAGCCACCTTCTGGGTAATCTTCTTTTCTAGGCAGATACATAATTGTTCCGTTTGAATAACCAAGTACAAAAGCATCGAGTAGCGGTGATTTAGCGCGAATCTCTTCTCCAGTTTGAAAGAAAGCTTCTACGCCAAGACCAACCAGAGCGATATCTCCGATACGTATTGCATGTGCTAGGAAATCATCAGTTGGATTTGGGTCACTTAGCCTGGCTAGCGTCGCTGCCACCCAGGCATAAGTTGTCTTGGCAAGGCGAATCTCCCAAGAGAGCGCACCGCGTGCGGTTCGATCTTCGATCTCTTTTCGCCAATGCGCTTCTTGATCTCGCAGATATTTTTCATCAGGTAGGGGTGAAAATCTAAATTTAACAATCTCTTCAGCACCTGCCAGCGTTACCTCGGGATGATCTGTACGCGCTTGCCATGGCTTGAAGAGAATATTCGGCACGTTATTAAGGGTGGTTCGATCACTTTGGAAGCGATGAGTATTTAACCCTAGTGCGACCCGCACAACTTCGGCCCCCAGCGCAGTACCGACGCGGTAAACCGATTCGCTGCAATCTTTCTCGTAGCCAATACCAACCTTTGGATTTACATTGCCGCCGCAACCCGCCAGGAAAATTGCTATACCGCCAACCTTTTCTTCAACCAATCTGCGAGCTGGTCCTGGAAAATCTGCAGATAGCGTTGTTGAGGCAGCGCCGTTAACGACTGGGTGGCAAGAGAATCTAAAGAAAGTGAGAATTGCTTTACCAGTTAAATCATCGAATCGAATTACACCAACGCTATCGTCAACTGGGTGCCCGATTACTTCTCCCAGGATATCTTGCCCGTTATTCCATTCTCTGCGATAAATATTAAGATCGGCAGCACCCCAAGCATGCGCCATACGCGCATCTTTCATACTACCCAGCGCCGATCGCGTGCACTGTTCGATCTTTTCTACTAAGCCATTTTGATATTCATTTACTAAGGGAAGATCTTCTTCATTGCTAGGGCTGCCATTATTTCCCTTAAGGGTAGCGGCGCTGTGATTGTGGCTGAGGTTAAAGAGAACATGGGATCGATCTATCTTCAGAATTTCTGCAACCGTATCTCTAAATTCATTTGATTCTTCTCGGGTTGCGCTGCCAAGGTCGCAACCGATTATCGCAACGGTTACTCCTTTAGATTGCAGAACGGCAACGCCTAATTCAATATCATCATCTATTGAAGTAATCGGCTCGCCAAAGAGTCTAAATCCACCTTTTCGCAAACCCATAGGCGGATTGATATTTACCGAAGCTGCACCGACTCTTAGACCAGACATTGACAGACCTTCTCTCGATTTCTTCGTGTTAGTATCAAATCTATTTATGAAAAATCGCTAAGTCAAGAGATTTCTATTCTTTTTACCTACTGGAAAATCAATAATTTCCAGGTAATTTCTTAAATCAATAAAGCGGTAAGTGGAAATACAACTAGCGTTGTCACTGAAAGATATTTAAGTAGTCCGTGCATCAAGCCAATCGAAGCATTTGGACCAAAACGATAGTGATTAAAGGTCGACATAATAGATGTCATAACAGGGTACATAGCAAAAGCTCCCGATAACTGCGGTCCAAGGTTTTCGGCAAATTGCGTAATTGTGAAGATTAGAAAGAG